>PFUC01000070.1:1440-6835 GCA_002789895.1 Candidatus Collierbacteria bacterium CG_4_9_14_3_um_filter_43_16 | reverse complement strand
CCGACATGAACACAAGTAACGTGGTATCCGCTATCAAAATGATTGAAGGCACCTGCAAGTCCATGGGTATAACAATTGCCGAATAAAAACTACTATGACAAAAATAAACTGGAAAGAACTCTACTCCGATCTCCCCACCCACGTTGCCGATGCACTGCGCGAGGCTCGTTTGAAACCCGAACAGATCGTTGCCAAAGAAGACGGTGAACTTATGGCTATCAACGGCATAACCGAAAAGGACGTTGATTCCATTCGTCTTCTCTACAATGCCGAGACTATCAAAGACGCCGTCGCTACTTCCGTAGGGGTCGACCCCCGCGTTGACCCGAAATCTATTAAGGATGAAAAATCCCCCTTCGCTGTCAAGAAACCATTACCTCCCAAAAAACGCGGTAAAAAGTACAAGATGATGGCCAAAGAAATTAAAAAGGACGAAATGTACTCTATCGAAGATGCCGTTGCCAAACTTCAAAAAATTTCACAAAACTCTAAATTGAAAACAGTGGAGTTGACCATCAATACCCGTGAGACTGGTCTTCGTGGCGAACTCAAACTCCCTCACAGCACCGGCAAAGAATTGAAAATCGCCATTTTTTCAGACCAAGTCGCCAAAGATGTCGAGGCAGGCAAGATAAACTTCAGCATCCTTCTGGCTACCCCAGCCGACATGCCGAAGCTGGCCCGTCTTGCCAAGATTCTTGGTCCCAAAGGCCTAATGCCAAACCCAAAGTCGGGCACTGTTACCGAAAATCCGGAAAAAAGAGCCGCCGATCTGGCCGCCGGTGGAACTCTTCCATACAAAACAGAAGCCAAGTTCCCTATCATTCATCTGGCACTGGGCAAATCCACTCAAGACGCCAAAGATCTGGCCGAAAATATTTCCGAAGCCCTCAAGGCTATCGGAGCCACCAGAATCAAAAACGCCTACCTCTCTTGCACCCACACTCCCAGCATGAAACTTCATCTCGGCACTTTGTAAATCGCCAAGTAAACCAAAAAATCCCTCGCCCGGGGGGATTTTTTGTAGTGAGATGTATAATCGGCTCCTAGCTAAGTTCCTTAACAACTGGAGGTATTGATGAAAAAATTGAACAAGTTCTTGAACCTGATATTCAAGTTAATTATCATCGTATTGTTTGTCATCGGTAGTATCTGGGCATATGGGCTATACAAAAGTTATACAGACTTCCCTCAACCAACTGCTTACAATGAAAGCACCCCCTCACCAAATATTTTCGAACAATCGGCCACTCGAATAGCTGAAGCCGGCATTCCAATTCCCACCCAAGAATATTTCTATCTCTATCTTGGCGACATGCCCGGACTCCAGGCCTATCTAGATAGCCAAGCTCAAAACTGGCTAAATCTATCCCTCAACATACACAGTCTCGACATTTTCGGGGTAGCATCCAGTTCGGAAAGAGTCGAAAGCTCACCTTGTAGTTGGGGAAATCCGGCAGGAGATTTAATCTGTCGGTACGCCACTATTGAGTACACTGCGGTCTACAAAGGGGTTATGACCGGTGGCACTCAAGCCGATTTTATTCTTTATCCAGTAGTTACCTTAGGTGAAGACTGGAGTGAAATCAAACCTCAGGTTACGGAAGGAAATAAAACTACCATTATCTACGGCGCCACCGCGACGATAACTTTTACGGGGCAAATGTGCGTCACCGGCATCGAGGAAAACACACCCTCTTCGGTCTTAAATGGTGAAAATCCACCGACTGACAAAAGCTATATCATCAAGACTGTCGACAAAAGACGCCTCTGGCCGGACTTGGGTCCCTGGATCTTCCCCACAGAAATAAACGAAGACTATCTTCGTTTGGATGCCTACAAAAAAGCAAAAACAATTGCTCTTTGGCCGGAAAATATCAACTATCTTTATGGTTTTATCGAAGCCGATATGAAACCGGGTGGTGCGTTTTACGAAGCAGTCAAGAGCTTTTACACCCCCGAGTTGGCACAAATATACAACGTCAAAGGTTTTCTGATCGTTATGAACCCTTCACGCGGAGATCCTCTTGTCCGTTGTGACGGCAGTTACGTCAACAAATAACATATAGCCCCTCTTTTGAGGGGCTTTTTTTTTATAACCTTTCATTTTTTTTCGTAGCTAAAGCTACAAAAACGCTCCGCCTTTCGGCGGAGCCAGATAATCAGGGCAAACTAAATGAGGATGATAATCACCCCAAAAAACAACGGGGTGAGTGTCCCCAAGATACCGAAGTCTGCGATACTCTGCATGAACGTACCTGTCTTTTCCAAGCCCAGTCTTTGTCGGTTCTCCGCCTTGCCCACTTCGGTATCACCAAGTGCCACACCGATGCCGACAGAGACGAGAAGAGACAGAATCCAGGCCAGAATTGGCGCCAGGACGTTCAAGACTACAGTCACTGCGACTGAAGTCCCCTGAGCCTGAACCAAGTACTCGACTCCGGCTCCCAGACCCCAGTTGGCCAAGCCAAAGGTCAAAATGATCGTGGCCGCGATGAAGAAAGCGGACCAAACACCATGCTTCTTGCCGACTTCCAGGCTAGCCATGACCATCACGGTCAAGCCCAAGACAAGAATCACGAGGGTCAGTACCGCCTCAATACCCCGACCAGTCATCAAGAGTGTGAATGCTCCGGCAATCGTCGTTACCCCCTGCCAAGCCGTCCAGGTTGCCCCAAACAGACCGCCGAAGGTAACGATAAAGGTCAGTTTCCCATAGTAGAACAGGGAAGCTGTAAAGAGCGCCAAAGCGGTCAAGAACGGTGTCATATCCGACTGCGACTTAATCGTCGAAGCGGCGTTGGACCAAAGCCAAATCACCACACTCACGCCAACCAAAATCCATCCAGGATAGGTTGCCTTGGTCACCCACACCAGAATTGGCATGGTCAGCCAACCGGCTAACAGCCCCAAAACGGTAAAGTACGAGGCACCTTGTTGACTTTTGCGACGAATACTACCTTCTCCCCATGACCACAGAGTCAGAACCACCATCAATATCAGACCAACGACCGTCTTGGCACTAAGCTGGTTTCCCATATTTCCCGGACTTAGTTCAGGAACTTCGGAAACGGTCCAGCTCGACCAAAACGATTTATCGTTTTTTTCGGCCTGAGAGAGTGGCTCTTCGGTCGGGACGGCCGGTTGCGTTGAAGGCGTTGAGGGAGAACTCCCTCCCGGACTCCCATCACTGGAAGGAGGCAAGACAGGATCTGCGAAACTGTAAGACGAACCGCCGCCGCCCAAAAACATCACGGCAGCCACCATGACCGCCACCACCAGTAGCACAATTCCTCCAATGATCAGCCACTTCTTTCCACCCTTGGCCGGCTTTTTGGCTGTCTCGGCTCGCACCCCGACAGGATCTTCTTTTTTCTTCAGAAAACCGAGCAGGTTGAACTTCTTCTTTTCGCCCTTCGTCTTTTTTGCTCGTCTTGGCTGAGCATCAAACACTTCACTGGGTGGGAAAGTTGGAACAACCGTGGCAGGCAGCGGCATAGGAATGGCAGCTCCCGGCTTTTGCACCGGAATATCCTCCGATCCGGCCTTCAAGTAATCGAGCATTTTCTGGCCGGTCCAGTCTTCTTTCAAAGCTTGATCAACGACAGCATCAGCATCATCACGGGCATTTAAGAGTCTGAAGATGCCCGCAAGCTCCTGCCCTCTTACTTTGGCATGCCTTTTATCAATCCATAGACGAAAATTAGAACTTTTGGTAATCGTCATTTCTCACCTCCAACAAAATTTCATCTAAATTTCAAAGATCATCTCCTCAAATTAGATTTGAGTTGACATTACCCCATATTTTACACCTTTCTACTTATTTGCAACTGTCAACCAGATTTGGAGCTCACACTCACTACCTCACACTTCTAAACCGATAATATACAGTGCTTTTGCCATAAAAGAGCCCCGCCAAAGGCGGGGCAAATACATATTTATCGCAAAAGGAAGGTCACTAACCCCTTCTTGGTTGTCATCTCTACGACGTTCAAATCCATCAACGATTTTAGTACATCAAGAGGTTTTTCCACCCCGGCCAAACCAGCCCAAGCCACAAAATCCGCGCGGCACATGCCGCAGCTGGACAAGCCCACCAATACTTTTACCTGGTCCTTATTTAGACGAAGCGAAGTATCTCTTAAATCAACCACACACGTTGGAGATGAACCTGACTCCACTGTAATAAGATCAAGGTCCAAAAGAACTCGTACATCACCATTGCGCCTGTTTACTTCCCACCATGTAAGAGACACCGAAGACATTAGAACCTGTCGCCATAAGGGAACCGCGTCCTGGGGAATGCAAATTTTGTTCAATCTTCCTCCATGTTCGAGTGCGAATATCGTACTTCAATATTCTATCATCCCATTGAATATCCCTACCACTTGGTTTACAATATACACTAGTTCCAAGACCAGAGGCGACCATAAGCCCTCTGCAGAACAGAAATCTGTTTTGCGCGTCTTGAGTACGCGCCTTTTTATTATCAAAAACGCACTAATAACCAATAACTTCGCACCAATAACTCTCAAAGTCCATGCCAAGTCAAAGAAAAGTTCGCCAGCTGGCCAAAATTGTCAAAAGTCTAAACGATTCTAAAGCCATTATCCTTACCGAATACGCCGGCCTTTCCGTCAAAGAGCAAAATATGCTTCGTAACGAAGCCGACAAGTCTGGAGGTAAATTCCTGGTCACCAAGAATAATCTTATGCGCCTGGCCCTTGAAGAAAAGTCCAAAGATTTAGCCAAAGATCTCGGCTCCTTCCTCGAAGGTCCGACCGCGGTGCTTTTTAGTCCCGACGCCGTTTCTGCCGCCAAGATCGTCTCAAAATTCTCGGAAGATCACGAAAGTCTCAAGATCAAGACCGGAGTCATGGACGATAAAATTATCACTTTCGCCGAGATCACGGCTCTTTCCAAACTTCCCAGTCGTGAACAGCTTCTGGCTTCCCTGTTGGCCCAGCTCCAGGCACCCGCTCAAGCATTGGTCAGACAACTTCAAGCCCCCATGCAAAACTTCGTCTATGGCCTGGAAGCTCTTCGCGCCAAACTATCAGCCTAGTATCAACCAACCTTGTCATTCCCGACCCTCACCTGCGCGGGGATGACAACACAAAACAAGTCTCGTTAATTAGTAATTAATAAAAAAACAAAAAATGTCCGAGAAACTCACAAAACTCGTTGATCAAGTCAGCGAACTCTCCGTTTTAGAAGTCGCCGAGCTGGTCAAAGCTTTAGAGGAAAAGTTTGGTGTCTCTGCCGCTCCTGTCGCCGTCGCAAGTGGCGCAGCCGCAGCCGCCGCTGCTCCTGCTGAAGAAAAGACCGAATTTGACGTCGTCGTCACTGACGCAGGCGCCAATAGGATTGCCGTTATCAAGGCCGTCCGTGAGAT
>PFUC01000070.1:0-1415 GCA_002789895.1 Candidatus Collierbacteria bacterium CG_4_9_14_3_um_filter_43_16 | reverse complement strand
AAACTTGGTCGAGAAAGCCCCCGCTATCATCATGGAGGGTGCCAAGAAAGAAGACGCCGAAACCGCCAAGAAGAAGCTCGAAGAGGCTGGTGCCAAAGTCGAACTCAAATAATTTATTTATTGAGTAACAGAAAAACCCGCTGAAAGGCGGGTTTTTGTTCCTTAGTTCGCCACAATACAAAAAGGCGCCCTGTAAACAGGGCGCCAAAGAACAAATACATTTTAAGTCCGGTCGGTAAAGTCCAGCGCCAACCAGTTCTTGTAGCTCGAGTCTGGTAAGTGTCCGGTATTGAGCTTGTCCTCAATCAAAACGACCAATCTGGCACGATTGTACCGCTGAAGCATAATGCAGTATAAGTTGATGGCCGCGATAACGATCACAAACAGATTCGTGGTTACGAAGACAGGCATACCGGCCCACCACAAGGCGGTTAGGAAGAAGAAGCTCGGTAAGAAGGCCACTATGTGCACTATCTCGTTGAACATAGTTTGGTTGGTAACAAACGTCAACAAGTTATTCATGGTCAGCCTGCCAATATGGTAATTGGTCTGATACCTACTCCAGGCTCCCAAGCGACCGATGGTCTTCATCAGGAGGAGCCGAAACAGGCCCACGCCCAACAAGATGTAGACTGCTACCTCCAAATGGGGAAAACGAGGAATGATCCAAAATTTTAAGACACGCTGTAAAAGATTCCCTTTTCGGGGACTAAAGACCTGCTTATACGAATACATCTCAGCCTCCTACAGTTATTCAATGTTCGAGAAATCTAGTAACCTATATTATACCAGATTGACACTTGTTCACACCAGTGGTATTATAGGTTCAGAATCCTAACTATAACGGAGGCATACTTTGATAGACTTTCTGGATACTTTCTTTAGAGCTCTGCTCATATTTATAGTTGTCCTTTTTCTGATCGGTCTTGTCGTTCCCATGGACAAAACCGTAAAGGCCAACTTCTTCGATGGCCAGGTCGCGGCCGAACGAGCAAGGCACAACCTTTCCCACTCCGACACGGTGACCTTTATCTTCACTCAACCTGGCACGTACTCCATCTCGTTCTTCCCCAAGGAAGAGGGGGACTCGGCAGTACCCAGCGGTTTCACCATCACCGTCACCGCCGACGATGTGCCCATGGTCAAAGTGGTCAAAAAATTCAGCATTCACGACCTGTCTGTCATGATCATCAAAGACGGCCATATTGAACAGCAAGACCTGTTCTTTCCCGAGGAATAAGGTCCTCACCACGAACAAAACCCGCCGGAAGGCGGGTTTTTAATTGTAATTTAATACGCCCGTAACCATAAAATTCCCCGCCGTAAGGCGGGGGCAATTCACTTTATTCCACAACATAAATCTTTTTTTGGCCATGGGCTCCACGATTCCGACCATGGGCTCCGACCCTTTCGGT
>PFUC01000012.1 GCA_002789895.1 Candidatus Collierbacteria bacterium CG_4_9_14_3_um_filter_43_16 | reverse complement strand
AAACAAAACCATTCCCTGGATACATTAATGGCTACCTTTCTGGAATTAGAGAAAATGGAAGTCAGTATACTCATGCTGCGACTTGGCTGATTCTAGCTTATGCCAAACTAGGAAATGGAGATCGGGCAGTACAACTTTTGGACATGATAAATCCTTTAAACCATACGGATACCATTACTAAGATGAAAACGTATCAAGGAGAACCTTATGTCATGGCCGGTGATGTTTATTTCCATCCCCAGCATGTTGGACGAGCAGGTTGGAGTTGGTATACCGGCTCCTCATCCTGGATATACAGAATCATAATTGAAGATATTATTGGATTTACACTTTCTGGGAATGAGCTATCTTTCAAACCTTGCGTTCCTAGAGATTGGGAGGAATTTAGTATGGTCTATCGTTGGAAGGAAACCGAATATCATATTTACTTTAAGAACCCGAAACGTTTGAACAATGGTGTCACCGAAATTAAAATTGATAATGTAATCAGTAAGGTCAAATCAATCGTCCTTGTCAACGATAAGAAATCGCATCTGGTTGAAATTACAATCTAAGTTGATATTTCTCCCAGATTCGGATTTGGTCCGCGTTCTTCGATTCAAAAAGAGGATCTCACAACAATTCCAGGATTATTTTTAGGGTTCTTGATGATGAGATCTTAGAACCAATTTGTGCGCAAATCGCTAAACTAAGATCTTTATTTACAATAACTAACGATATGTTCCCAGCTGTAGTCCAGCTTTAATTGATTCTCTCTTTTCTGTGGTAATCAAGGCAGGGCAAATATGCTGACCGTTTTTTATATTATCCAAAGCTTCAACAAGACCAACCTTATTTCTAGATTTGATTAGTTCCGCCAGGTGTGACACATTAGGGTTCTTATCCACTTCCCACTCAAGGCAAGTATTCACCCTACCGAATGAGTCTAAATACAAATCTTGGCTGAAACAGGTAACTTCACCCGTAAATAAAGTAACCGAACACATGCATCTAATAACCAAGAATTCAAAGCCATCTTCAAGGACGATTCGGTTTCTTTTTAGCGAGACTTTATCATACGGAGTATTTGGAACTTTGATATTAAACCCAGCTTCTTTGATGACCATCTCGACAAAAGGTTCTCTGACATTATCCAAATCGACCAGTTCGATAAATCTTAGTTCTTGAACTTTATGCTTCTTAACAAATTCGATCATGGATAAAACCTTCTCAGCCTCCTTTGTGTCATTTGGTTTGACGACACAGTTTACCCTAACTTTCACTCCCATAGAAACTAGTTTATCCAAAGCGGCAATTCCTAAATCAAAGACAGAAGGACTGACTCTACAAGTTTTAGCAAATTCATCTCTATCTAGAGTGTCAATCGAGAAGTATACAAAGTCCAAGTTCTTAAATACCTCCGGCTCACTATTTAGCCATCTATATGTCGGAACACCTTTTGTAAGAGCAACTAACTCTATATCTAGTTTCTCCAGTTTCTTTACGAGTAGTGAAAAATCTCTGTACATAAAGGGGTCTCCTCCTGTAAGCGTTATACATTTGAGTTGAAAGTTATCTTTCAACACTTGAGCAAGAAAAATATAATCATCTACATCCAGAACTTTGAGATCAGTTTTTTGGTCTCCCATTCCTTCGTTGTGACAGTAGACACAATTGTAGGTACAAGAATTGGTTAAGAAAAATCTAGCCTTGAGAAACCTTCTCTTGAGAAGCATTTTTATATGTTCAAAGCGTTTCTAATTTCGTTGGCTATTAAATGGGTAAATTTGTGTCCTGGTTCGTTGATTACCAGCTTTGATTGGATTCTGTACCCTATCAACGCCAAGTCACCAATAAGGTCAAGCATTTTGTGTCTAGCCGGCTCATCTTCACTTTTTAATGGGGTTAGAAACTCATTTTCCGTAAATGTTATTATAGGAGACTTTTTTGGGTCTTCTGGTAAAGCCTTGAAGACTGACCTAATTCCATTCCATTTGGATAAGTCTTTTAAGTCAATAGGAGACCTCAAAAAAGTTCTAGCAAAACTTATGTCTTTAGCAAAAGATTCTGGACTTTCCTCAAATCTAACGGTGTGTTCATTTATCGGAGCTGGAAATGGTGCTGTTCCTTCAATTATGAGTTTGTTTGAGTGTTCAAATTTAGCATATCTGTTTTCAAACTCAGGTTGCAAAACAGTGAACGGTTCCATAACTTCTATTATTTCCCTAAACTTGTTCTGTTCGATGATTCCAGCTTTAAGGATGGCTTTTGTGAAGGCTTCAGCCGAACCGTCTTGGGCTGGAACAACATTGTCTGACAGAGTAATTTTGAGATTATCAACCCCCAATCCCCAGATAGAAGCCATTAAATGTTCGATTGTTAGAATGTCTACACCATCCTTTGTGAGGGCGGTCGTATGCACATCCATCAGTTTTACGTATTCAGCCACAGCTGGAATACAGACATCTTTGTAGCAAAACACGATACCGGAGTCCTCTGGAGCAGGCTCGCAAACCATTTTGACATCTTCACCAGAAAATAGTGAAAAACCCTTAAAGGTGAACTTGTTCTTAATAGTCCTCTGTCTGTCCTCTGCCTGTTTCAGTTTTAGCTTCATATTATCCTGTAGATGTATAATTGCCAATTATAACAAATATGCCTGATTTACCTGATAGTCATGCTCGGTTGATGCCAATAGAGACTCAAAAAAGAGAGTTGGCTCGCGGTCTTATATTCTCACAAGAATCTATCGTGCTTGAAAATGAAAGAAAAACAAACCTCTATTGGGTTGAAATTGATAAAAATAGGTTTGGTTTCCAACTGGTGACTTCTACAACCCCAATTCCTCTAGTAAACTATGACCTTTCTGACAAAAAAGTAGTAGCGGCAATTAACTTTGGAAGCTTTTTCCTGTCTGATGATTTACATTCACCAGAGGTTGCTTTCTATAATTTACTGATAAAAAATGGAGAGGTTTTTTAGTTTCCATCAAACTGTAGATCTGCCCTGAAAACTGAAAGTGGTAGATTGTCTGAATTGTTGGTCGCTGATAATGGAACTCTAAAATTGGGGAATATAACATTTTCTTGGTCTGGTTCAAATAGTTTGGTTGAAGCCGAACTTACCGTTTTCGGAATGTTTGATTTAACTATCGGAAAGATTTCTTTAGACTCTGATCCTACTCGAAGAAGAATTCTTAAAGAAACACGATTTGTTTCTTGCAACCATGGACAAGTCCTATTGGGATTCAATCTTGTAGATGGAAAACCCATACTTAAAAAAATATATAAACATCCTTTAGATTTGACTGAGTTTGCCTTTGTCTTTAGGGGTAGCGACAAAATATTTAATAACGTAAAGGTTGGAGACAGTATCTCAGCTCTAAAATGTGGAGCTGGTAATTTTCATCAAGGAGATGAGGTTTGTAGTGCTAGTTTTTCTTTAGGAAAATCTAAAGCTGAACTTGTCAAAAATCTGCGAGAGCAACTCCTATACCCAGTTGGCAGTCAACCCAAACCCATGTCGAATGACTATCTAAAATCATGGAATGTTGTAATGGAGACGGCGAACAATATTATTTTCTATATTAACGACGCCCGACCTAAGATAAAGGGACAGGAAGGAATGTCGGTATTTGAGCTTCAAGATGTTCTTAAGAGTAGATTTGATTACTTGTGGGCTTGTGTAGGAGACAGTGGTCAGAGTTCAAAACTGTTGATTAAATCCGATATAGCGGAGATTTATGGTAATATGCACTATCAAAATTACCGAGGTCTAGCCCCAACGTGGGATGGAAACAACGGAAGACCTGTACCTGTGGCATTACTAGCATATGAGTAATCTAGAAAAACGACAATATGAACAAGAGTTTCTCCTAAATGGAGAAGCTTTGTCTGACAAAGAAAAGATTCTGTTGAGATTTCCCGAAAGGTTGAAAACTCTTGAGGATGCTGCCGAAATAAGAGAGATTTTACTATCATTGGATTTTGTTCGATGTGAGGGAGGTCCTGTCTTGATGGGGCAAGAAAATGGTTTGCTGTGCTCTATTGAAGGACAGCGAAGAAACGAGACACCACAAAGGGAGTTTGAAATTCCCCCATTCTATATTTCTAAATACACAGTTACTAACGCAGAGTACGAACTCCATGACCCAAAACATAGCAGGACTAATACTTCCAAAGGTGACAGAACTCCAGCTACATGTATGACGTATGGTAGAGCGGTGGGATTTGCTTTGTGGCTTAACGAACAGACAGGGCTGGCGTTTGGCTTGCCAACCGAACCTCAATTTATGGCAGCAGTAGCTCCGTATGGATGGTTATTCCCTCACAAACCCGATGGAAACCCTGACAGACATGTTCAAAACAACTACAAAGCGTTTGTAGGTGCTTACCCTGAAGGGGAAATCGGTGCGGCAATGGATGTAGACGACCCACGTGTGCCTGAAAATTATCTGGGGTTAAAACATGCTTCTGGAAATGTATCAGTATTTACTTTTGGGCACTACCTCACCCCAGGTCATTGGGGAGCTGCTTCTGATGGTTCATATGTTGTAGTTGTCGGTGGCAATTTTAGACTTTGCCCATACGGAACTAGATCTATCACTAGGGGGATTATTGATGTTACTGGTATTTTTGATACTGTAGGTATTAGACTAGTTCACCCAGATCCAGAATATCTTCTTCACCTCAAGGCGTAAGGTTGAGTTCTTAGAACTGGTTTGTGCTCAGATTCCAAAATTGAGAGATCTTTTTCTGCCTGTGTTAGTTTCGGTGTAATATGAAAGTATATGTTTGCGGTTAAAAAGTATAGCTTGGTGGCTTTTTATGTTGCTGTTGTTGGCTCTATAATTTTCTTGGTCTACAAGATCAATATTTTGTCTTCCGTCATTAAGGATCAGGAGATAAAGATCGGTAGTTTGAACTCCCAGATTTCACTTTTAAATCAGGCTGAACCTACCAGAAAAACTCAGGAACAAGATAGTGTTGATGTTTTAATCAAAAATATTGGAAATGGTCATTGGGGAAATATTTGCTCCCAAGATAAGGTTGTTGATGGAAGAGTTGATACCCAGAGTGCAATAGTATTTTTTGACAAGGCTAGTTGCCCACCTCCATTCAAGACAATTCGCGTTTGGGTCATGAATGGTACTGGAAACTGGTAATAATCTTTAGTCTCGTAAGTTGGAAAAACTCAATTATTTTTTGAATACCTAGCTATCCTCTTATCCCAATCACCAGCCCAACCATGTTCTTTTGCTTCCCTACACAGCTTAATAGCCTCATCGTTTTTACCTTGCTTATTTAAGATGATAACTAATTGTTCATAACCTTTATTGCTGGGTAAACTAAATTTATTGAATTCACTATCGAAATCATAATCTTTCCAGGCTACATATTTAGTTCCGTTCCAAACTTCTAAATCTCTCATCATGAGATCTTCTGAACATTTTCGATTCTCTTTTTGTCGTTTTTCATAATCTTGTTTAAAGGCAATCTTTGCCATAGGACCAATCTCAATTTGTCTTTTACACGCCTCTATGGCTTTATTTACATTTCAGCATCCTCCCTCTGGGCATAATAGATTGAAACCATCTCGGAGTAAACAAAATGTACTGTAAGCATGTCTTCTTGATCCTTCTCAACAGACTCCTCAGCTTTTTCAATTATTTTATTAGCAATAGATCTGTTTCTTGGATTATTAAACCAACCAGCAAGTGAAGATAGGAAAAACGCTTTTGACTGACTTGATGATTCGATCTTCCCCTCCGTTAAAGGTTTTTTGTTGGCATCCATTCCCATAGGCTTGTAAACATCCTCGATAGTTTTTCTCTCATCCTTAGTAAATGTCTCAAGCCACCAGTCACCAAGCTTGTAATAGCCAATGTCCCCTTCCACTTTTTTATTGAAAAACATACCTCAAATTATAGCTTTCATTTGGTACTGTCTATATTTCAAGAACGAGAATGCTTGGTTATTTCAAGAAACTTACTAATTTTGTACAGCTCGTCCCTTCATCACCCCCGTAGCAACAGTTGTGCATTCTTTTAGTTCTATTCTTATCACTCGTCCTAAACTTTTCTAAAGCCAGCTTGTATTCCTCATCAACCTTATAATCTCTCGGAGAGGGAACTTCAAATGGAGCCATCCAAGACATTAATAGTTCATTACATCCTTCTGGAGTTAGTGGATATGATATTGAAACCACCTTTTGAAAAAACAAAACCATTCCCTGGATACATTAATGGCTACCTTTCTGGAATTAGAGAAAATGGAAGTCAGTA
>PFUC01000085.1 GCA_002789895.1 Candidatus Collierbacteria bacterium CG_4_9_14_3_um_filter_43_16 | reverse complement strand
CCCTTAAAAGGGCGGATGTTTCCTGCGTCGGTTAATGAACTATATAAAGGTGAAATTCTAAGAGATCGCAAGAACCAAATTTTCAAAGCATCAAGGAATGATCTCTGTCCATGCGGATCAGGAAAAAAATTTAAGAAGTGCCATCTGCTTCTAAATAAAATTTAATATCATGATTCCCCTGTGCTATTAGCTTGGCCGAAGGCCAAATGCTGTCTCAATCCTTAAATATCAGATCGTAACATTTTCTCCTAACTATCTGATATTTAAATGGCTAGATTGAAATTCGAGCCATATATTGAGAGAGCTTCGCCACAATCACTGGATGTGAAGTTGTGGCGAACATAAAGATGCGACAGCCATAGCTGGCGCTTGCTCGAAGAGCAATCATCCCGAACGAGTGTCAGTGGAGTGAGATTGCTTCGGTTCGAAGCATCGAAACTCGCAATGACGACGAGGAAGGGATACTGAATTCGAATCCCTCACCGACAACCGCAGTTGGAGGTGAGGCGTCGCGCGACTGGTATACCCCGCTCCGCCACAGCGGGATAGACTCCAACATCGGCTCGAACGGCACCACCGCAGTGGTGCAAAAAGAAAAGAAAACGCAAAACTTTTTCCTAAAGTAATTATGACTTTAAATACTCTTTCACAAAATCATAATTCATGTCAGTATTGTCTTTTTCTTTATAATAAATTTCCAGATATTCAATATCTCCAGAAGCTATTGACCTTGCGTAGATAATTCTTGTTCCACTTTGTACACCTTTTCCCTTGAGACTCCTACATGCAAACTTTTTAATTTTGAAAATTTCGATATCACCTTTTTTCAAACCCGGTACTCTCTCGATAGAATTGTTATCTATATTCATCTCATGATATAGCTTTATTGCGTTTTTATCTGCAACCAATAAATCTTCTTCCAGTGATCGGAACTTTTTTATAAGCTTCTTGAGCTGTTTGCAAAAGTGTTCATGCCGTCTCGGTTTCATAGACTCTAACGGATGTATCTGCTGTTCGGTAAAAAACACTTTCGTAGTCAATTATTTTCCCCTCAGGAGTCGTTATCCATGGTACATCCTTGTGAGATAGCTCAGAAAGTTCTTTTGCTGTTTTGTTTTTTAATTTTTCAATGACTTGATCAATATGATTTAATTCTTGTCCGGAAAATACTGAGAGATCCGGAGCAATCATCGGCATGTATTTTGTTTGTTCATGATTAAAAAAGCTACTTTTTACAACTTCTATTTTGGATTCGCCAACCATTTGCGCAATGATTTCGCCAAATTCAATTGGAGTAGGACTGTAATGATTTCTTTGATACAAAGCACCTGTTAACTGTTCTTCGTATTTTTCATAATAATCAAAATCACAAAAATACAGTATTTTGTATAGAACAGTCTGACCAACATTAGGTAAGGCACCAATTTTCTGGGTTATATATAGAAAGGCATTCTTAAATTTGTCAATATTTACAGAGGATAATACAATTCTTTCTTCGACTTTTTCCGTATCTTTACTCTGATCTATTTTTAGCTTAATTTCTGCGGGGACTACATCACCATAAAGCTCTGCCGTAGAAATTCCGAGAGCTTCAGCCAGAGATTTTGCCTCCTGACAAAATTTCTCCTTATCAGTGGGTATTTTAGGACAAGGAGGGAGGCAGGGGTGCCCCACGACGCCGAAGGCTAAGCGGGGCGAAGGCGAGAGGTTGGGCAGGTTGCGGCTTCCTATTTTGATATATTGAAGTATGGGATTTACAGAGACAATGCTAACAATGCCTGAAGAGAATGACGCAAGTTCGGATTTGACGTTGGAAAAGATGAGCAACTTGAAAGAAGTTGCCGAGCAGTTAAGAAAATATAGTCCTGGAGTAGTAGTGTTTGATCTGGACTTTACTTTAAAACCGAAGGCCTACGAGCTCGGGATGGGAGGAAAAGAACCGGGCAGATTGCCTGTAGAATCCGTCGAGCTGTTGAAAGAATTAAAGGACTTGGGATGGCAAATAATGGTAGTGACAAACCAGCCGATCAAAGGACATCAGGTAGCCAAGGCAGTCCGTAACATACAAAGAGCTGACTACCCAATCTTCCCTACCACGATTCAAGAGGTGTTGGGTGAGGAAAATGTGATGGGTGGTGGTCGGGACTTCCTATGGAAAAAATTCAAAAAAACAAATTATGCTGTCGATAAGGCGGCGAAATGGATTGATCTAGCAATGGAAGTCAGTGACGGTCCAGTCGTCTTTGTTGGTGATAGAGATAGTGACATTGAATTTGCGAATAAGGTGACTCAAGAAATTGATGTTCGAAACAAAACAACGATCTTCTTAAAACTCGAAGGAATTAATCTTCCGAAGCCACTTAAATCCTTGGAGAAGTTTATTCCATAAGCAGATTATTCGTAAGGTGTAATATCTGCTAGAATAGCTTGTCTAGACAATGAAAATACTTTATCCATGGCGAAAAAAGAGCCTATTGGATAAAAACAAACTGCAAACAAGGAGGAGGTTAATCCCCGAGCTAAAGAGGAGGACTGTAGAGACGGTGTCCGCCAAGGACAATATTTGAGCAGTGGGTCTAGTGAATAACTGTAGACCGAGAGTCCAAACAATCAGGAGACAAACAAGGGCGATTATCACCAGAGGCAGGGTTTGCCGGATATCGGACCAACTCGGGAACAAAGAGTTGGCGATGGTAAAAAATAAATATCCCTGAAGAAAAAGGTAAATGGTGGGGCCAGAGTCGTAGCCGGTGCTCAGTAAGGAAGCCAGTGAGACCAATAGAATCGTGCCGACAACGAACGGGGCCGTGCCGACAAAAAAGCCCTGTATTGGATTGAGTCTTTGGGTCTGGACATAACCCAAAGCGACCGACCCTCCTTTACCTTCGTCTTCCCATTCGTCTTCCAAATACTCGGGAATTATTTCTATCTTCCCTGTCCGGGCACCGGTAATAATGGCCAAAAAGAAATGAGACAGTTCGTGAATGATGGTGCCAGGCAAGAAGATAATGCTCCAAATTATAATAATGGCCCGATGCCCACCGCCAAAGCGACGAACCAGACGACTTATCTCACCAGTCAACCATCTCTTGGAAAAGAATAATAAGAGCAGACTAATTGGAACTAGAATGACAGACATCTAGCAATTAGTATACGGCCAAAAAAAGCCCCGCTAATGCGAGGCTGGTGTAATGACTATTCCGTTTGTAAGGAGACCATTTTGGCGTAGAGTCCGTCTTGACTCATCAATTGTGCGTGAGTTCCCTCTTCGATCTTTTTTCCTTTGTCCATGACAACAATTTTATCTGCTAGTCCCCAAACAGTTGATAAGCGATGGGTAATTACCAGAGCGGTTTTACCGGTTAGAATGGTGCGTATATTAGTCTGAATTTCACTCTCGGTAATGGCATCAACCGCGCTGGTGGCTTCATCGAGAATAAGAATCGGCCGATCGGCTAGGATGGCTCTGGCCAATGCAACCCGCTGTTTTTGACCACCGGAAAGACGAATACCCCTTTCTCCTACCTGAGTGCCGTACCCATCTTTTAAACCCAAGATAAAGTCGTGAATACCCGCGAGTTTTGAAGCAAGAATGACCTCTTCGTTGGTGGCTTCCGGCCGAGGAAAGGCAATATTGTAGTGAATAGTTTCGTCAAAAATATAGACGTCATCACCTTGGGGAACGTAAGAAAACTGCTCAAGCAGTTGATGCCCATCCCAGTCGTTGATATCTATACCTCCGACACGAACGGAACCTTTTTGACATTTGGCAAGCCGGGTGACAATTTTACGAATAGTGGTTTTTCCGGCACCAGACGGTCCAACAACAGCCGTAACCTGACCGGGTTCCATCTCCAAACTAAGGTCATGCAAGGCTCCTTCTTCTGCCGAGTATTCCCCTTCGTAGGCAAAGCATACATCTCTAATGCTAATTCCTAGAGGTTTATCCGGAATTATCTGGACTGAACCTGTCTCTACAGGCTCTTCCTCACTCAGAAGATCAGCTAGCCTTTTGGCACCTTCACTGTTTTGGGCTGCCCGATCTAATAGTCTGGCAAAACGCCAAAAATTGGAGAATAACCGTTCTATCAAAACACTAACGAAGATGAGAGAGGCAACGCTAAGTGAGCCGTGTAATAGTTGAAGAATCCAGATGACAAGAATCATTCTTCGCGCTACAGTAAGAATCCTGATGCGCCAACGATTGTATTTAAATACCCCCAATCTATGTTCCTTGAGAGCTTCGCCAATAATACCATCGTGAATCTCGGATTGATCTTTCAGCAATCTATCTTGCTGACCAAACATCAGATTGGTTTCTATTGACTGGACCGATGCGATGGACCTGTTCCATTCTTCCTCATAGTAGTCTTGTCGCTTGGCTCGAAAAGGCTCTTTTTCAGCGTTCCCTTTGATGGTTAACCAAATGAAAAGACCAAAAGTGATAATCGAAATCAAGGCAACCCAAGGACTAATAAAAAATAGAGGGATAAGACTAATAATGGTTTGCACCACAGTCGGAACAAATTCCCAGCTCATGACATCAACAATCTCCAATGTTTTCCAAACCCCATCACCTACTTTGCCAACCAGGGTCCCCGAATTGTGTTTGTGATGCCAAGGGATGTTCATCTTAAGGAACTTGGAAATGGCCGATAATTTTAGATAGCGATAAAGAGGGTGGCTTTGCTTAGCAATAATGTGCCAATCAAAAGCGTTGTCCAGCCTCATGTTTAACTCGTCGAACAGGAGTAGACCGACAACCAAAAATATCCATGTATACGGGGCTACTCTGCTGCCGAAGAGAGTGACCACTAGGCTAATGACATAGCTATTTCCCAGCTGAACGGTCTCGTAAAGAAAAGCCAAGACGACAAAAATGAGAAACGTTTGATGAAATGGAGCCAAGAGTAACCAAAGCTTGCGAAACATAGTACCTCCTTTATTCATTTAAAGTGCACAAAAAAGCCGCGTATGCCGCGGCGGTTGAGTAAATCTGTTTATTTAAATTAAATATCGATATACGCAAAGACCGAGGCACAATTAAGGCCACAAGAATCATCCAAGGGATTTTGTGGACGAACGAGTCTGATATTTATAATGGTGTTTTCCATATTGTTTGCCGAAATCGGCAATGAGTAATATATCATAATGCTATGGGCTTTGTCAACAGACGTATTTGTGATAGAATTCCTCAGCTTATGTACCTTCAAAGGAGGAAGAGTGATCATCGACAAAATTGTTGATTTGGACCCACGTGATGAGCTGATAAAGGAAATTTCCGGTGTGGCGGCGTCTTTTACTCAGGGACATGTCTGAGGCTATGACTCATTTAGTAACGTCTATCCAGCCACAACCGAATGCTCAGGTAATGTTTCTCATTACCGATGAAAGCGCGGCTGAGGCTATTGCGACACTCCTGAGCCTCGCCATTATCAACTATGCTTCGTGGAAGCATGAAGAATTTTTCCTGGAGATATCTCTGGGCGGAGAAGAACAAAAGATCCGCATTTTTCGCGAGTTGACGGCGAAAGAGTATAAGGAGTATGGTGATACGTACTTTGACCAAGCAAAAAAATTGATTGAAAAGTATTTTCCTCCCGATGACCCGATTTAGATATTTACCCGCCGAAAGGCCTGCCTGCCGGCAGGCAGGCGGGTTTTTTTGCGTCTTAAGTGAACTTCTAATTACTTGGCAAAGCGCTGGGGGTAGCCACTCTGATCTGTGGATCGATCTGGATGTTTTGCGCGGTAACCGAGCCATCGGGATTGGTCTGCCCAAAAATTCTCACTTTGGTACCGACAGAAATGTCGGCAAGTGAAAAGGATTCCGATTTGATGAGCAAGGTCGAAGATCCCAAAAGAATGATTTTGGAGCTACCATCCGCCAGTTTT
>PFUC01000067.1 GCA_002789895.1 Candidatus Collierbacteria bacterium CG_4_9_14_3_um_filter_43_16 | reverse complement strand
TTTCTTTGAGATTGTGCCAGGATTTGTTTAGACGGTGATCGGTAAAGCGGTTTTGGGGGAAGTTGTAGGTTTTGACCTTTTCGGCGCGCATACCGGAGCCGACAGCCTGGGATCGTTTGTCGGATTGGGCACTGAGGCGTTTTTCCTCTTCTTGTTGCCATATCTTTGATCGGATCATATTGAGGGCAATTTCCTTGTTTCTAGCCTGGTAGCGTTCTTCATGCACGAAGACGGTTAATCCTGTGGGTTTGTGAGTCAGTCTGACGGCAGTGTTTACCTTATTGACGTTTTGACCTCCTGGGCCGCCTGCACGGGTAAATTGCCATTCCAGGTCCTGATCCCTAACTTCGAGCTGGTTCGGCTTGACTTCAGGTAATACGGCTACCGTAGCAGTGCTGGTGTGTATCCGACCGGCGGCTTCCGTTTCTGGGACTCTCTGGACCCTGTGGACACCTGATTCGTACTGGAAAGTCTCAAAAGCACCATAATTCCAAAGTGAGCGGTCTGGGCGACTGACACGGATTACCCCTTCATCGATATTTTCGATGCTAAAACCATGATTTTGGGCGAAGCGCGAGTACATGCGGAGAAGATCTCCGACGAATATTTTTGATTCGTCTCCACCAGCAGCACCGCGGATCTCAATAATGGCGGGGGAGTTGTCGAAGTTTTCACCGGCATCTTCTACTGGTACCTCAATGACCTGGCTAGAAAACAGGTTTTTAAGCTGTGATTCGAGCCTTGATACCTCTGCTGTGGCGAGAGCTCCGAGTTCCGGATCGGTAGACAAGGCTTCGTTGTCTTTGATTTCGGCCTCAATTCGTTCGATTTCTGCTTGTATGTAGGGATTATCCATAGGAATATTTACAATTTTACATTGTATATTTTGTATTTGAGGAGTCCGAGTTTAAATCGGGTGGAATCTATACGGTGGCGACGGAGGATGCGACCTCTTTTAACTTTGCTTTCTTTTTGGAATCCAGCATTTCTTTGAGGGATTTGGGAGTTCTATCAATCTCGTCCTTCTTCTTATTTTTGGCGACGTAGCTGGAAGCGGCCCTGCGTTTAGCGATAAACTTGTCTACTCGACCCATAGCATCAATGAATTTCTGTGTACCGGTAATGAAAGGGTGGCACTTGTCGCAAACATCGACGCGAAGAGTTTTTCTGGAGCCACCGACAGTGAAGGTATTACCACAGGCGCAGGTAACGGTCATTGCTTCGTAAATTGGGTGAATATTCTGTTTCATTGCTTTCCGATTTTAGCACACGAGGCTAATTTTCGCAAAAAAACCAGCCATAATTAGCGCTTTTCGGAGAGGTAGACGCCGGTGATGATGGTGGCTGTAGCAATCATAGTTAGAGGAGAGAAGGGCTCTTTGAGCCAAAGAAGCGAAAGGGGTATAGCAAATGCTGGCTGAAGATAGGAAAAGATGGCCGCTTCTGAGGCCTCAATTCTTTTTTGACCCTCTTGGTAGGCCCAAAAAGCGATAATTGAGCCACCAATCGCCATATAAAAAATACCTGGAAGAGCTTGGCTATTGACCGTGAAACCGGAACTCTCAAGGCCAGCAAGGATAAGGAAAAAGGGAATGCTGATAACGAAGGAGAAAAAAGTGAGAAAAATGGGGTCGAGACGATCCTTCTTGGAGAGAATCAGAAATGCAGACCAGACAATATTGCTGATGATGATCAAGAGGTTGCCTTTGAGTGAGAGTGAGTTGATACCGCCTGATCCGGAAAAAAATGGTTCGAGCGTCAGAATAAGAGTGCCGAAAACGGCGATGAGGATGCCTCGCCATTCTTTTTTGGTAAGTTTTTCGTTCAGATAAATTATGCCTCCGAGAATGGTAAAGATGGGGCTGCTAGAAACCAAGAGTGAAGCCTCAATTGAGGTAGTGGCTTTCAGGCCATAGAAAAGGGGAAGTAGGGTTAGAGGTGTTCCGAGGAGTGCCAAAAGGATGAGTTTTCGGATATTTACCGGCTGATGCGGTTTGGCTGAATGAAGCAGAAAAATGGGAAAGAAGATCAAGGAGGCAATAACATAACGATACAGCAGAAAGAGAGTGGGGGAAGTAAAGTCAAGGGAATATTTGATGATGGGTGCAGCAAATCCCCAAAGAGCGGTATTGAGAAGCAAAAAGATGTAGGCAGTAGAACGAGATCTCGAAATGGCAGGCATCAAACCATTTTACACAAAAAAACTCCCCCGAGAATTTCTCGAGGGAGTTTGTTGTGCTTACTTGCGGACGGCGGGAAAGATCATGGTATCGATATATTCAGAATCAAATTGCATGGTATCGATCCACAGATATGGATCGTTTGGACCATCATCGAAGTTGGGGTTTTGGATAGAGAACCCCGTTGTGTCTCCGTGACTTATCCATTGATCTCCCAATGCCGCGAAATACATAGTTTCACCCCCCCAAAATAAGTTCTGGTTTTGAGGCGAGAAGGGACAGGAGCTCGTGTCCGGTTACGGGCCGTAGTCCAACCAAACTCATTTCCCGAATAACTTGGTTGGTTGGGGGTAACCCACCCGGAGTCTGTCTCTTCGACGGTGAACAGAAAGATCTTGAGCACGGCATTGCCTTCTTGCTTTGGTGGTGAGATATTCGGCAAGATTAGGTCCACATTAGTGCTGGTATGTCAATAGGAGCGTGCGGTGGTGCCTAGAGGACTTTGGCGCGAGAGAGGAGGTTTTTGCCTTCGTACTTCTTGGTGATGGCGAAGATGGTCACACCGACTTTGAGATCGTTAATTTTAATGATGGATTTTTTGGTTAGTCCGTAGACGACTTCCTGATTGTTGATGGTAAGCCCAATTAGTTTTTTCTTAATATCGACGGTAGAAACTTTGGCAACTATGGTATCGGAAACAACGAGGACTGGTTCGTCAGGAATGACCATAACTCTTTTAGCCAGAATGATGTCCTCTTTTAATAAAGTGCCGATAACGATCACTTTATCAGAGATGGCCAAGGAAGAGAATTTGATACCTTTTCCATTTTTATTGATAATAGTTTTCTCGTCCGTGGTAATTTGAAGGACAACAGATTCTTTGGTGTTAATGGAGAGGTTGCCAGAATTGATGGATTGGATTAAACCAACAAAACCGGTTAGTGTTTGCTGGTTGATTCTTTCTTTAAGAGTAGACTCTGTAGCATTAAGATTTTCTTTGACGAGTGTTTTAATTTTTTCTTGAATATCTTGAGCCTGGGAAGGAGTAACGATGGCCTCTGTAGGGGTGGCAGAGGGAATGGCTACTTTGGTGGCGGCAAGGATGTTGATGGAGTGAGTACTCGTATGGATCCCCGCATATGCGAGGATGGCAATTATAGATAGTAATCTTAGTTTTTTCATTCGGGGAGGTTAGCTGTTTGAATGATAGTAATAGCTTCGGTAATGGTGGTGTTGTCGCTTTTCAATTCGGTGACGGTGATGGTGTTTTCGCCACCGATAAGATTTATTTGAGCAGAGAAGGTACCCGCAGGACTAGTTTCGATGATCAGGTCGTCAATTTCTGAAATGACTGTTATGTTTGAGTCGGGGGTAGCTCGTCCAGTGATGGTTATGAGTTTGTCGGAGGTAACTGAATGATTTTGGGGGCTAACGATGGAGAGAGATTTTTGAATAGGGGTGGGTGTGGAGATAGGCGCGACTGTAGCCGAGGTTTTGTTCTCGTTTAAATTGGTAGCTGATTTGTTAGCTAGGTTGATTCCATAAAGGATTACTCCTCCTAGAATTATTCCAAAGATGACAGCAAGTAAAATTTCTTTACGCATTGCATGTAGATTATATACCCCTATACGTTAAGTATTAGATTGGTGGAGTGAGATTGCCACGTCACGAGTACGTTCCTCGCAATGACGGGGAGGTGTCTGTGGTATTATTGTTTCATGGAAATTACCTATTTTGGGCATTCGTGTTTTAAGTTGAAAAGTAAAGGCGGATTGGTCATTTACCTCGATCCTTTCAAGAGTGAAATGGTGGGGATACCTTTACTCAAAGATGTTGCTGATGTGGTGACAGTATCTCATCCACATGAAGATCATAGTTCTTTGGACGTGATTACCGGTCCAATTAGCCGGCCAAGTACTTTTGTTATAGATAGAGAAGGAGAGTATGAGATTGCCGGAGTACAAATATCTGCGATGAAGACGTTTCATGATAAAAACAATGGAGCTGACCGAGGAAAGAACTTAATAATGTTTATTGTGATGGATGGTATGCATATTCTTCATTTGGGCGATATTTGTCATAAATTGTCTGAGTCACAGATCGAGAAGGTGGGGTCGGTGGATGCTTTGATGATACCGGTGGGTGGAACATTTACCTTGGATGCCAACGAAGCAATGGAAATGATTAAAGAAATCCAGCCTTCCTATGCCATTCCCATGCACTTCAAGACTGCTACTTCAAAGATTTTAGAACTGACTACATTGGAAAATTTCTTGGAGAAAAATAAATTTCCAGTGTCTGGGGAATCGTTACATAAAATTAAATTAGACGAAGGTAGTCTGCCCGACGACACCCAAATTTTACTGATGAATGGCTAACCTTAGGCTCCCGCCTCACGCGGATGAAGCAGAAAAATCAATTCTCGGTTCCGTTTTAATTGATAAGGATGCCATAGTGGATATTGCGGTAGTTTTACAGCCGGAGATGTTCTATAACGACAATAATGGCAAGATTTTTGAGGCGATGGTAACCTTATACGAAAATCGAGACCCCATCGATGTTCTGACGGTTTCTGATTGGCTGAAAAAGAATAAGCTGTTGGATCGGGTGGGGGGTAGAGCGTATTTATCTGAACTGTCAAACGAAGTTCCAGTGGCCTCTCACGTTCAAAAGTACGCTCAGATTGTGCGAGATTGCCACATCAAAAGGTTGTTAATTTCAGCAGGAGCTCAGATGGGGGAGATGGGATTTGATGAAGGGAAACCTCTCGGTGAGATCTTAGATAAAGCTGAACAGTCGATTTACGCTTTATCTCAAAGCCATGTACGAAAAACATTCGTGCCAATTAAAGATGCTTTGGCCGAAAGTTTTGACCGGTTGGATTCACTACACAACTCTCCTGACGGACTACGAGGCGTACCCACCGGATTTTCGGATCTGGATAATTTACTTGCCGGGATGCAAGATAGTAATTTAATTATATTGGCGGCCCGTCCGGGTATTGGAAAAACAACCTTGGCAACCAATATTGCCCAGTTCGCTGCGGTTGAAAGAAAAATGCCCGTAGGTTACTTTGCCTTGGAAATGAGTAACCTGGAAATGGTAGATCGTATGCTGGTAGGACAAGCTAACATTGATGCATGGAAATTGAAAACAGGCAATTTGAAAGAAGACGATTTTGCTCGTTTATCGGAGGCCATGGGAGTTTTGGCAGATTGTCCTTTGTATCTTGACGACACTCCGGGTCAATCGATATTAGAGCTTCGTACTAAAGCAAGAAAGTTACATTCTCAAGTAGGATTGAAACTGTTGGTGGTCGATTACTTACAGCTCGTGGTTGGAGATAAAAGCTATGAAAGCCGAGTTCAAGAAGTGGGGGCAATTTCTCAAGGACTTAAGAATTTGGCTCGTGAATTGAAGATACCGGTGTTGGCCTTATCTCAGTTAAATCGGGGAATTGAGAGTCGAACCGAAAAAGTGCCTCAATTAGCAGACTTGCGTGAATCTGGGAGTATTGAACAGGATGCCGATGTGGTGATGTTTATGTATCGGACAGATGATAATAATTTGGAAGATATGAAACTTTCAATTGCTAAGCACAGAAACGGTGGACTTGGGTCCTTGGACCTAAAGTTTAGAGGAGATCGAGTTAAGTTTTATGGTGTGGATAGAGGACACCAGAAATAAAGATATTTTACATTTCACATTGATAAGCATCATCAGGCTTATGTTGATAATCTGAGTTATTGGTTGTTGGATAGAGTTTTTTGGAAAATAAAAGGACC
>PFUC01000011.1 GCA_002789895.1 Candidatus Collierbacteria bacterium CG_4_9_14_3_um_filter_43_16 | reverse complement strand
AAGATTGACAATTTCGGTGTTTTGGTGTATATTATGAGATATTCTCAAAAGGAGGCTGGCATGCTTAAAAAAGCACGTGACTTCATGAAGATGTTGAAGGCCTGGGGGTGTGACACTGTTCTGGACGTAATGCCCTCGCACATCAGCTACACACGGGACGAGGTTTTGGCAATAATTGTGTTGGCACATTATTACTGCCAACCAGACACAACCGTTATGGCCATCATCCGAGTCTTTATGGCGACCTTCCCATCCGCAGTCAGACGCGATCTGGTATTGAATGGTCAGGATGATGAGGTGGTTGCCTCATGGCTATCTCTTCGGACGATGCTCTATATAAACGAGAACGTTCAGTCAGAGAATGATCTCGAGGGTGTCATCAGCTATTTGTTAAAAGAATGCATCCAGACCTCACAGTAGTGAGGTCTTTTTTTTGCCTTGCTATGGAGAGGCTATTTTTCGTCAAGACTCTGCCAAAGATAGAGGCTGGCAAGTGATCGGTATGGGCTCCACGTTTGAGATATTTTTTCGATTTTAACTTTGTCCTCGCGGTCAACACCATAGATCCGGGAGACAGCGGTCCGCAGACCCAGATCCCCGACCGAAAAAACATCTTCCCGACCGAGGGAAAAGATCAGCATCATCTCGGCAGTCCAGCGACCGATGCCTTTGACGGTAGTCAGATGGGACATCACTTGTTCATCCGGCATGTCCTTGAGTGTATCCAGTATTATTCTATCGGCCACAATAAACTCGGAAAGCGACCGGAGATAGGAAATCTTTTGGCGGGAGATGCCGACAGACCGAAGAAGAACTTCGTCTATGGTCATGATTTCTTGAGGTTTAATATTCTCCGAGTTTGGAAAGAGGCTGATGAAGCGATTGATGATGGTACCGGCGGCTTTGACGGACAGCTGTTGACCGATGATAGATTCCAAGAGATCGCGAAACAGATCCTCAGACACACCTCGGGCTTCAATGGTGTATTTGGAGAGAAGTGGTTTCAGTCGAGGATCTTTTTTGAGATGTTTCTTGGCCGCTACGATATCCATAGGTAAGATTAATGATATAACGAGATACAATAGGTTATGCCTGTAACAGTCGCTTTTGAAAGTGCTTACAAAAAATTGAATCCGACTCAGAAAAAAGCCGTCGATACTATTGAGGGGCCGGTGCTGGTCATGGCTGGGCCGGGAACAGGAAAGACACAGGTGCTGACGGTCCGGATCTCCAACATTCTGAAAGAAACCGATGCCGACCCCGGCTCGATTCTGGCGCTAACCTTTACCGAAGCGGCAGCCAAGGAAATGAAGGAGCGACTGGTGCAGCTTATCGGCAAGGATGGGTACCACGTAAAGATTGGCACATTTCATGCCTTTTGCGCCGATATCATCAGCGAGAACCCCGAAAGATTTTCGCGCACCAGGGGTCTCCAGAATGCATCTGAGCTGGAAAAAATTCAGGTCTTCAAAGAAATCCTGGAAAAAAATTCGTACGAACAGCTCAAGCCGCCCGGAGACCCACTTTTTTATCTCACTCACGTCCGCGATAGTATTTCCGATCTGAAACGTGAAGGAATCACTGTCAAAAAGTTTATGGAACTCGTAAATATATTAAGAGAAGGATTTGAGCTCGAAAAAGATAATCTAAAAAAGACGGCCTTCAACGAAAAAGAAAAACTGGTGAGGAAAAATGTAGATTTGCTGGATATTTATGAAAAATATGAAAAGAAGTTGGAGGAGATAGGGCGGTTCGATTTTGATGACATGATCAATTGGGTGGTGGAAGCCCTGGAGACCGACGAAGACTTTGCCCTCAAGTACCAGGAAGACTACCAGTATCTTCTGGCCGATGAATATCAGGATACCAATACCGCACAAAACCGTTTACTGTTTGCTCTCACCTCCCACTGGGGCGAGGAAGCCAATATCTTCTGCGTGGGCGACAACAATCAATCGATCATGCGTTTTCAAGGGGCATCCAAAGAAAACATTCAACAGTTCAAGGGACACTTTCCTCATCATACTGAAATTACCCTGTCCGATAACTACCGCTCGACTCCGACCATTCTCAACGCCTCGGCTAAGCTCCTGGATGAGACCCCACTAAATCCCACCGTTAGTTTTAAAGATCTACCAATCAAGGTGGCGAAGTTTAGTTCACCGATTCTGGAAGACGAGTTCATCGCCGAGTCCATCAAACAGAAAATTAGGAAGGGGCGAAAACCTCGAGAGATTGCAGTCATTGTCAAGGAAAACAAGGATATTGAGAATCTCTCGGATCTATTCAAACAGAAGAAAATACCTTACCGGCTACAGGGAGGTACCAATATTCTGAATACTCCGCTGGTGGCCCGGTTTCTAAAAATCTTGACTGTGGTGACGACTCTGCGAGGACCGGTGGACGATCTAGACCTCTTTACCATTTTGAACTACGAGTTTTTTGGGTTGAACCCCCTGTCTGTTTTGAAGATTGCCAGAACAGCTTACTTGAACCGCGAGACTTTGGCCGATACTCTGCTGGATGCTCATCCCGAAGTGGAGGAAAATGTGATAGATGTTTTCCAAAGTCTCATAAGTTGGAACAGAATTAGCGTGACGCAAACTCTGACGGAAGTTTTTCAGACAGTCTTGCAGGAGTCCGGCATTCTCGAACATATTCTATCTTTACCTCAGCCGGTGATCGAGTTAAACCGCTTTGGTACTCTGTTTGAAGATGTGAAAGAACAAGCCGCCGCTTTTCCCGGAATTTCACTACCGGAATATGTCTTTAATCTGAACGTCATGGAAGAGAACAACATCCGTCTGGAAGAGCAAGCACTACTCGAAGATATCGACGCGGTAACTCTAACTACAGCCCACAAAGCCAAAGGACTGGAATGGCACACCGTTTTCATTTATAAGTTTGCCGATTCTTACTGGGGGAACAAGCAGAAGAAACAAATGATCAAGCTGCCTCCCGGCATTATTCAGGAAAAAGTGGATAGTGAGGATAAGAATGAAGAAGTGCGACGCCTTTTTTATGTCGCCATGACGCGCGCCAAGCAACAGCTCTATCTCACGGGCGCGGTGAAGTACCCGAACTCGGCCAAGATGATTTTCCCCAGTATTTTTTACGAAGATCTGCCAAAGGAGTGTCTTAGAAAGTTAAAAACCAAAAAGTACGAGACGAGAGCGGAGAAAATTCTGGCCGATCAACTCACCCGGTCACCTCTACCGGTACTCCACGAAGGAGAAAAAGATTATCTCCACGAAATTATTAAGAACTTCAAACTCTCACCCACCTCACTCAATACTTTTCTTACCTGTGCTTACAAATTTAAGCTGGATCACCTGTACAAAATCCCCAGAGCGAAGGCTTCGGCCATGTGCTTTGGGACGGCAGTGCATAAGGCACTCGAGAACTTATATCTCGAACTAAAAAATACCGGAAAGTTGGAAGCGAAAGAGGATTTTCTCCGGGATTTCGAAGCCTCTCTTAAAAAAGAAATTATCTCCGAAGTGGATTACAAATCCCGGCTGGAGCACGGACGTAAGGTGCTCCCGGCATATTATGATTTTTACGAAAAGGAGTTTGCCCCTGCTCTTTACACCGAGAAGAAGTTTGGTGAGTCACTCTTCGAAATAATGCTCGACGATATTCCTCTCTCGGGGAAAGCAGACCGGATAGATCTAGTAGATGGAGATGTGCTTGCCTCGCCAAAGCTCGGAGAGCAAAGGCGGGTGAGGTTCGTCGATTACAAAACCGGTAAGATCCGCACCAGAGGAGAGATTGAGGGCACGACGAAGAATTCCGACGGTGGTTACAAACGCCAGCTGATTTTCTACCACTTGCTGGCTGAACTTGATAAATCTTTCGACTACCAGATTGTCCAGACCGAGCTCGATTTTATTGAGCCGAAGGGTGGGGAGTTCAAAAAGGAAAGATTCAACATTACGCCGGAAGAGGTGACCGGCTTGAAGCAAGTCATCCGCGACTCCATGGCCCAGATTCGGGCTCTGGACTTTTCCCGAACTACTGACCTGACCTCCTGTGTCCGCTGTGATTTTAAAAATCACTGCTGGCCAACGGGATTACCAGTAACGGTGGAGACGACAGAGGGGGAGTAGGATTATTCGGTTTCTTCTGGGAGGAGGCCTGTTTTGAGCTGGCGGGCGGAGTCGAGCTTGTTGCCGATTTGGTTCATGGTTTGGGAGGTACTGCCCAGAGAGTTGTAGGCATTGGTGAGGTGTTTACCTAGGAGGGTGAAGTTCTCGTTAAGTTTTTCATAGTCTTTTTGGACGGCGCGAAGTAGAGTAAACACCTCGG
The DNA here is from genome assembly GCA_002789895.1 of Candidatus Collierbacteria bacterium CG_4_9_14_3_um_filter_43_16. Lineage (GTDB taxonomy): Bacteria > Patescibacteriota > Microgenomatia > UBA1400 > MFAQ01 > UBA10133. The sequence goes on along the minus strand of PFUC01000011.1, from coordinate 1,593 downwards.
AGGTTTTACCGGCAATTTTTTGGCCCTCCAAGGAAAGAAGAATTGTTTGAAGGTGGGCATAGAGAGTGGTGGGTGAGACGGGATAGACCCGGGAATCTCGCGCCAGATCGAGGAGTTCTTGCTCGCTCACGATCTCGTAATAAATACTTTCGGAGGGAATGTACATGAGGGCGAAATCTAGAGTCCCTTCCTCGGGCAGAATATATTTGCCGGAGATGTCTTTGATGTGTTTTTTGACGTCGCGAATGAAGGCGGAACGGGCGGCGGCTTTGTCGGTAGCAGAGGAAGTTTGATAGATTTTCTGAAAATTTTCCATGGGAAACTTCGAGTCGATGGGAAGAATTCCGGCTTGGGTCTTGATGGCCGCATCAACAATGGAGCCTCCCTTGAAGTGGTACTGGAGATGGAAACTATTTTTCGGGAACATCTGGGAAATGAGGTCGGTGAGCACTTGTTCACCGATGTTGCCTCTGAGCTTGGGGGACTTGAGATAGTCCTGGAGATCTTTCATGGAGCGACTGACTTCACCAAAGGCGCCAGCCTCTTTTTTTAGATCCGAGATGACAGCCGTAGCTTGGTCGAGGCGAGAAAAAAGTTCACGATAGTTTTGCTGGAGAGAGGCGTTCGTGGTTCGGTTCGTGGTATCGAAGGATTGCTGGAGGGATTTGAGCCAAGCGTTGAGAGTGGGGTCGGTTTTTTGAACCTCCAGCTTCTGCCTGAGAAGAAGATAGACCACGATCAGGCCGACGAAAAGAAAGAGAATAATGATCAGGGTATCGGAGGACATGAATTCATTTTAACCTAGTGGAGTGAGATTGCCACGTCGGAGTACCTCCTCGCAATGACGAGTGGTTGGTGTGGTTAAATGGAGGAAGATTGCTGGAGACCAACAAGGACTCACCTCGCAGGACTTCGTGAGTACACTCACCCTACAAGGAGAGTCCTTTGGGAGGGAATTTATATGGCGATAATAAAAAATAGACAGAAGAAGAGATATGGATGGCTAGTGTTTTTTGCCTTGGTCAACTGGGTGTCGATAGGTTTGGTAATTTGGAAGGTCGATCCTGAAACAATTAGGGATTTTATTATTCCGGGTAGTTATTTACCGATGACTCTACTGATGATGGGGGGAATATTTTGGTTGTTATCAATTCTATTAATGTCTTCATCCACAGCTCTGAGGTGGGCTTTGGGAATAACAGTATTTTTGGAACTTCGCGTATTGGGTTTGGGGTCAATATTAAATGGGATTTTGATTGTGGGACTCTTGATTTCTTTGGAAATATATTTGATGAAGTCGAAGGGAAAGAAGATGGATCTACCCCTTCGGGTACCAGCGGCTCGCATGCGCGAGGATGACAATACCTTGGGTTTGATGTGAATTTTGTGGTTTACTTGGATAAAGGCAGAAACTATGAAGATGTCAAAAATAATGTTAAGGTCAGCTCGGCGACGATTGCCACGGTGGCCGAGAACTTGGGTAATCCCGGATGGCAGGAGGTAATAAGAAGAATCAAGGCAGAAGAGTGGGCAATTGAAAAGGGGAAGTGGGGTAAAATGAGGCATGGGAAAGTTTTATATCACCACTACTAC
>PFUC01000002.1 GCA_002789895.1 Candidatus Collierbacteria bacterium CG_4_9_14_3_um_filter_43_16 | reverse complement strand
CAAGTTATCATGTGAGATTTCTCCACTTCGGTCGAAATGACGGGTTAAAAGATATTATTCAACGGTCTCTATTACTTATTTAGTATTACTTATTATTAACCACCCCACGTATCATGTCCGTAGGGGCTCACGTTCGCCCTCTTCCAGCGTATATAATTACCTGGATGCAAACTGTGGTCAATGGCGTTCTGACAAATTACGAAATAATCAACCCGAAACAAACGAATACTCTCGTAATACTACATGGTTGGGGCTCATCTATTTCTTACTGGGTGCCACTTACAAAGCTCCTTACCCCAAAGGTCAGAATCATCCTCGTCGACCTTCCCGGTTTCGGCTCTACCGGCCCACTCCCGGACAAGCCGGATGTACCAGAATACACCAATTTTGTGAGAAATTTTACCCAAAAACTCAATCTCAAGAACTTTATTCTTGCCGGTCATTCATTTGGTGGTCAGATCACTCTAGACTATGCTCTCAAGTACCCCGAGGATCCAAACTCAATTGTTCTCATTGCCCCTGCCGCCATTCGTGAAAGAAGTAAGTTTGCTCAAGCAAAGATAAAGTTAGCCAAAATTATCAAACCAATTTTTGTGCTTCTCCCTAACAGTAGTTTTGAAAAATTCCTGGGCTGGTACACTCCAAAGGATTATAGTAATTCAAACGAATACCAAAAGAAAGTTCTTGGTAAAATCGTCGTTTACAATCTCAAATCATACCTAGGTGAGGTAAGAGTTCCCACCGACATTATCTGGGGCAGTGAAGACTTCGTCATTCCCAATATGGGTAAATATTTGGCTGAAAACATTCATGATAGTCATCTCTATATCGTCTATGGAGCTAATCATCTTATCCATTTCTATCATCTCCAAAAGCTCGCCGACATAATCAATCAAATAATCGCCAAGAGATATGTTTAATTCGCTAAAGACACAGCTTACCGTTCTCCAGCAGGAAGGTTACTCTATCATCCGCTTTCTTACTTGGTGGGTGAGACATCCGTTAACCTTCTCCATTTCTTCCAAAAAGCCCCTGGTTATTACCAAAAAAATAAAGGGCTTGCTCAAACTATCCTACTTAATATTCGGTCTTCTCCTGGCTTTTTCTATATTTTCTAGATTCTACCTTGTCGCCCCAGTTTCTCTTCTTGTTTTTATCCTTGAACCATTTATTTATCTCTTTGTAGCTACCTTGTTGATTATTCCCTATGAAAAGATCAATCGCCAGAGAACCATTCGTCGCATTAGAAAAGAAGTTCTGGGTAATCCGGACCTTACTGTCATTGGTATCACAGGGTCTTTCGGCAAAACCTCAGTCAAGGACTTTCTCTTCACCATTCTTAGTGGCTGGCAAGAAACTCTGAAAACTCCTGAGAGCTACAACACCGTCTTTGGCATCGCCAAAGTCGTCGATTTGGAACTTCTCTCCAAAACCAAAATTTTTATCTGTGAAATGGGCGCCTATGTGAGAGGGGAAATCAAAGAAATCTGTCGGATGATGCCCCCGGATTATGCTATCCTCACTGCCATCGGCAGTCAGCACCTGGAACGCTTCAAATCTATCGAGAATATCATCCAAGCCAAGTTCGAACTTATTGACGCCGTCAAGCCAAGCCATGCGTTAGTTAATCTCGATAATCCTCCTATAGCGACCCGCATTACCCTCCCCCAATACCGAGACACCCAAACCTATTCTCTCCTAAATCCCCAAGCCGATTTTTTCGTCCGCAAACACACCCTGTCAGCCGATGGCTTAAACTTTACCCTTACTTACAGGAATCAAAATTATATTTTTTCTACCACCCTTTTCGGCACCAGTAATCTTTACAATCTAGTTGCCGCTATCTCCATGGCTTTACTCATGAACGTTCCGGAAGAAGTCATTTATAAGCAAGTCGGGAAAATCACTTCGTCACCACATCGTCTGGAGTTAAAGAAAATAAATAAAGCCAATTTAATAGACAACGCTTTCTCCAGTAACGAAGAAGGCTTTACCACTTTGATTAGCGATCTCTCCAAACTTAAGGGGAAGAAGGTTCTCATTACTCCCGGCATTGTCGAGCTAGGTATTAGAACCATCGAAGTTCACCGAAGAATCGGCAAACTTGCCGCTGGCGTTTTTGACAAGTTCATCCTCGTGGGCAAGTCAATCCGTACTCTTAGTCTCGAACAGGGCCTCAAAAGACCCGTTACCTTCATCCCCAACTCCACCAACCTCTGGCCCCTTATCGAAAAGCTCTCCAAAGACTACGATTGGATCCTCTTGGAAAACGACCTCCCCGACATGTTCTAAGATGCTTTGTATAAAGCATAGCTTTTTACACTTCTTCTTGTTTCAAATGGTAAAACAAATTCTCTTTTGTATATTGAAAAATCCTTATGATTTGCTGTCAACAAATACAAATTTTTATATTGGTTCAGACACATTCCCAGATATAAATCGGCCAAAGAAACTCCATCCAAATCCATTCCGTAAGACTTGAGGTGGTTTACGATCAGGTGATCTTTGTTTTCAAGTTTAAGATTCTCTTCTGCTAACTTTCTCTCAATAGGCAAAACGCTTTCAACAATTTTATTAAAGTATTCCAGTTTTGTTTTAATTTCACTTTCAGTTCTGGACCTAATATATTCAATCTTTACAAATTCAATACTGTATGTTGCTACACCTCTTTCCTTAATTTGTCTTGTAAAATCACCAAAAACTTCCGGAAACTCCTTTGAGTCAACCAAAAAACAAGTATCTACAAGGATGCTAGTAACTGAACCTGGAAGTTCCAAGGTGTTCATCTATCAAGAATCCCTCTTTCCTTTCTTTGTCAGTAATTGCCTTGACCTTTCTAGCCAGTTTCAAAAACTCTTTTAAATCAAACTTTCTATCAACCTTAACTGTTGGAAGATCCATTTTTTCAGTTTTTAGATCCTTACTTCTTGTCATAACTCTAGTTTATCACTATTTTTCAAAATCAAACCTTCCCTCCCTTAAGTCCCATATTCGCCAATCCGGCTAGAATATTACTTTCAAAAGTGTTTATCAAATCTTTCTTGCTTTCCTTTTCCTCTAGGGCAAAGTTAACTAATCTCGTTACCAGTTCTTCAAAGCTCACCCCACTCGCCGCCCAGAGATAAAAGGCGAGCGACCCCGGCATGGTATTTATTTCGTTAAAGTAAATTTGGTCTGTCTTTGAAACCATAAAATCAATTCTGGCAATCCCTTTTCCCCCAATAGCTCGGAAATAGTCTTTAGCATATTCTTCAATTCTCTTAATTATTTCTGGCTTCACATCGGCGGGGATGAGTCTTTTAGCTCCAGCCATCCCCTTTTGTTTTACTTGACCCTCATACTTATCAGAAAAAGATAGCACCTGACTGCTAGCCACAGTGTGCTCTGTCATCGATACCTCATAAGGCCCATTTCCCATGATCGAAATATTTACTTCCACAAAGTCATTCAATGCCTCTTCAATTATCACCCTTCTGTCATAGCAAAACGCCACTTCAAGGGCATCTTCAAGACCTTTTTCTTTCTCAACTCGAGACAAACCTATACTCGATCCCAATCCCACGGGTTTCACCATCACCGGATATTTAATTTCCTTTCTTTCCACCGCCATCATTTTTTCTCCTTTTATTACCAACCTATCTGGCAGTACCTCAATCCCCACGGACTTTGCAATTATCTTAGCTAAATACTTATCTATTTTTACAGCACTGGCCGTTACCCCACAGCCCACATAGGGGATCCCCGACATTTCAAACAGTCCTTGAAGAGTCCCATCTTCTCCTCCTCGCCCGTGAACTACGGGGAAAATTACATCGGGCTGATTCTCCGTCATCCCAAAGTTCCAAAAACCTTTTTGCAACACTCCTCGCTCCGTTTCGGGTGATAGAATAATTTCTTTTGCTCCACCGAGAAGCTTCTTATTATTTTGATACGACTTAGAGTCGAGAAACTTATCATCCCCCAGATACCAACTTCCACCCTTACTGATATAGACCGGCATCACCTCAAACCCCGCTTTTTTCAGCGCATGCATCACCTGCCAAGCCGTCACCACGGCCACGTCATGCTCTGGGCTCACTCCTCCGTATACCACCATCACTTTTTTTGGATTTATAAATTTTATTTTATCTTAAATCATCGACTCTTTCAATTATCGCTCCCAAACTAGTATAGGTTTCAAAGACGTTGGGATATCTTCTGCGTAAAATATCCACCCCATGTATCTCCGTCACCACCGGGTCACAAAGAGCCGCGATAAAGATGGCCTTGCAGGCTTGAATTACATTTGGAGTCACAATCACCCCACCTTTAAAATTTACCGGTCCGGTCACGATTACTCGCTCCGGGTCGGACACAAAGATATCGGCGCCCATGGCGTTCAGTTCCCGGACAAACTCCAGTCCAGACTCATACATCCAGTTTTTCAGGAGAAGCCTCCCTTTGGTTTTACTAGCCAGTACAGCCATCACCGGTATGGCATCTACCGGGAAACCAGGCCAAGGCCCTGGGGAAAGTTTTGGCAGTCCCGGAGCCGCCAAAGGCACCCCGGAATTCACTGTATCTATCGTCAATTCCCCATTCCTACTAACAATCAAATCTTTTCCCTCTTTTTCTATTTTGACATTAAAAAGTTCAAACCAATTGATCATGCCGTTTACCACCTCGGGGACATTGGCCCCTTTTATGCGAATCTTTCCATCCGTTACCGCCGCGGCCACCATCAATCCGGCCACATCCACAAAGTCCGGACCCGGCTCAAAGGTAGCCCCTTTCAATTTTTTATTTCCATAAATAGTTACTTTGTTAGATCCAATCCCCTCGACTTCTGCTCCCATCGTTTGTAACATTCTCAATAGTTTATTTACATGTGGTTCACAGGCCGCATCGGTAATTACAAAATCGGATCCGCTACCGGCCGCATACATAAAGAGGTTTTTCGTCGCCGTTACCGATGCCCCCAGTTGCCAAATATCGCAAGATTTATCTGTTTTTTTCGGCGCTGTGAATTTTACAAACCCATCGACATATTTAAACTCAACCCCGGCTTTTTTAAATGAATCGAGGTGAGCCGCAATCGATCTCACCCCACCACTGTCATTGCGAATCTCGACTTCCATAGATACCCCGAAGAGGGTACGAGCTGTGGCAATCTCAGTTATAATTATCCCCATGGAAAGAACCCTCATCCGAGATACTATCAGTAAAATTGGCGAGACGGTAACCCTCAAGGGTTGGGTCAATACCAAGCGTGATCACAGCAAAATTGTCTTCATCGATCTTCGAGATCGCACCGGAGTAATTCAAATTGTCGGCACTGGTGAAATGTTGAGTGCGCTGAAGCCGGAAGATGTTGTTAGTCTCGAAGGCCTGGTCAAGGCCAGACCAGAAAAAATGATCAATCCCGATCTGGCTACCGGCACCGTCGAAATCGAAGCTCTCAACCTTACGGTTCTGTCTCACTCGGCCGAGCTCCCGATCGATATGAGCAAGGAGACCTTAGAAGTCGAGCTACCCACCCTTCTCGATTATCGTTCTTTATCTTTTCGACATCCGAAAATTCAAGCCATTTTCAAAATTCAGGCTGTAGTCATTGACGCTTTCAGAAGAGCTCTTATTGAAAAAGACTTTCTTGAATTTCAAGCGCCTTCCATCATCAATGCCGTTCCCGAAGGTGGCTCCGAAGTTTTCAAGGTAAAATATTTTGACCACGAAGCTTACCTTTCCCAGAGCCCTCAACTTTATAAATCGCTTCTGACCACCGCTTTCGAAAGAGTTTTTAGTGTCAATCATATTTTCCGGGCCGAACCATCGGCCACTACCAGACATCTCACTGAGGTAGTTAGTTTAGATGCCGAGTTCAACTTTATTGAATCTGTCGATGAAGTTTTGGACATGGAAGAATCTGTGGTGAGATATATTTTCAAAGAAGTAAATGAACGTTGTTCCCAAGAACTGGCTCTTTTCAACGCTACTATTCCCTTAATGTCCGAGAAGTTTCCCATCATCAAGCTTCGAGATGCTCAAGAAATCATTTTCAAACG
>PFUC01000027.1 GCA_002789895.1 Candidatus Collierbacteria bacterium CG_4_9_14_3_um_filter_43_16 | reverse complement strand
GACAAAACCCTTTTTTAAAGGCGCTGTATACTAACCGTTATCTTACTGAGTGGTGCATTTCCAAATAGAATGTGGGTATTGGAGTTGGACTTGGCAGAACGGCTTATAACACTTGACAAAAGGTGAAAGTTGTGATATATTATGACCTATTCTCGATAAGAGACCTGTTCTTTTCAAAATAAAATATACATTAATTCGGCCGCTAAGTCCCTTATCAGGTAACTGATAGGGGACTCGGCGGCCGAAGACGAAGACTCGGGAGTTGGTGGTCATGGGGATAAAAAATTTGGACCCGTCCTGAGAAGATCTTCGCCGCAGCGCCCCTTCGCGTGCGAAGGTGATGCCCATGCTGCGCGCATGGCGGAAAAGGAGCATGTAGACACCCGCTACCTCCTATATCCGATGAGAGGCCCACCTGCCGGGTGCTTCCTAAGCCCAATACAGGTCCGGTACCGGATCCAAGGGTATTACGAAGCGTATGGTTCTACAGGTGAGGCCAATTTCCGCCTGTGGGTGAGCTGAAAGCATGATGGTCTGCAGACCTGCTCTCAAAACCCCACAGGCAATGTATATTATCCCCAAAAAAGGGGAAATTGATGGACTCCGTGAGAATTTTATCGACTACCTCTTCTCACGGGGTAGACCTCGTGAGCTTCTTATCAATAAGACTCTCTCACGGAGTCAAGAATTTTTGAAGAGCCCGGCGCATTGCGCCGGGTCTTTTGCTTTTCGTGTGAAGCACTTACCTACAAGGATGGTCCTTGCAGGTTAATAGTTGACAAACGTGGTGTTATGGGGTATAATGCTTGCAGAACTTTGAATTTCGCCATGCGCCGCTTGAATTGAACATAAGTGACTGTGTTTGACTCAAGCGGCGCTACGCCACCCAGATGCTTTGCCTCTGGCTGGCCTCGGTTATGGCGAACCGCTTTATGTTTTTCTCCTAGGTTGTCGGAACCTTACCCAGATGACTCCCCACACGGAGGAACAAGTGGTAATCACCACAATTGCCGATGACCTAGGAAGACAATCAGACCCGCCTTTGAAGGCGGGTTTTCTCTTGGGTTTTGGCTGTACCTGCAGGGCCTGGCCCTAGGGAAGTTTGAACATGTTGTACAATTGCCAGTCGGTTTTTAATGTATATTTTAGAAAGTGAAACTAGTAATTGTGGAATCACCAACGAAGACGAAAAGCCTTTCAAAGTATTTGGGAGGTGATTTTGAGATCTTGGCCAGTATGGGCCACGTCCGAGACTTACCGAAGAGCAAGTTTGGGATTGATATCAATGATTTGGGGAAAGACAAATTCGAATTTTTACCCGTTTACGAATTGATGGATAAAAAGGAGGAGACGGTTAGGAAACTCAAGATGGTTGCGGCGAAGGCGGACGAAATTATTTTGGCGTCCGATCCAGACCGCGAAGGAGAAGCTATCGCTTGGCATGTTAACGAAATTCTCAAAGAATCTTTGAAGAGTAAAAAGAAGCAACCGGTTTTCAAGAGGGTGGCGTACAACTCAATCACTAAAGAAGCCATTTTGGAAGCCATGGAGCATCCGCGCGAAATTGACATGAACATGGTGAATTCTCAGCAGGCTAGAAGATTTTTGGATCGCTTGGTGGGGTATAAACTATCACCGATCTTGTGGAAAAAAGTGCGTCGAGGCTTGTCCGCAGGTAGGGTTCAGAGTGTGGCGGTGCGTCTGATTGTGGAAAGAGAAAGAGAAATCGAAAAATTTGTGCCGGTGGAGTATTGGCAGATCAGAGCGCTCGTAAGAACACAAGAACACAAGAACTCAAGAACTCAAGAGGAGTTTTGGGTTGAGCTTGCCAAATATAAAGCAAGTAAGGCTGATGTCCATAGTGGTGAGGAGGCCAAAAAGATCTTGGAGGTACTGGAATCGGCAGACTATGCTGTCATTGATATTAAAAAAGCTGAGAGAAAAACACAACCTCATGCGCCGTTTAAGACTTCGACTTTACAACAAGCTGCGGCCAACGTACTTGGGTGGTCAGCGAAGAGGACTATGAATATTGCCCAAAAACTTTATGAACAAGGTGACATTACTTATCACCGTACCGACTCGTTTAATTTGGCTCAGATGGCCATAGACGCGGTCAGAAAATTTATTGGTGAAGAGTACGGAGAAAAATATTTACCGGCATCGCCAAGAATATATAAAACGTCAGGAAAGGTGGTGGCTCAAGAAGCCCACGAGGCGGTCAGGCCAACTCATATAGAGGTAACGCCGGAAAAGTATACCGGCCAAGAGATGGCGACGGACGAGAAGAAGCTATATTCCTTAATCTGGCGCCGGACGGTAGCTTGTCAGATGGCCGAGGCAGTTTTTGATGATACAAAAGTGATGGTCAAGGCCGGAGAGTGTGAGCTATCCGCCAATGGAATCGTGGTGAAGTTTGACGGCTGGAAAAAGCTATTTTCCAAAGACCTGCCGACAACGATGCAGTCTGGGCAGGCAGGTGAATATCAGGCCTTACCGGAACTTTCTGTCGGAGAAGTATTATCAAAAAAGAAAGTTGAAAGTCTGCAAAAATTTTCTCAGCCACCAGCCAGATTTAACGATGCATCCCTAATTAAAGAGCTGGAAAAGAAGGGAATAGGGAGACCTTCTACTTATGCCGCCATTATTTCTACAATTATTGACCGAAGGTATGTAGAGCAAAAAGATAGAAAATTTTTTCCCACTTCTATAGGAAAGGCGGTGGTGGACTTCTTAATGAAAAACTTTCCCAGAGAAATGCAGTATGAGTTTACTGCGAAGATGGAAGACTCTCTCGATGATATTGCCAGTGGAAAACTACCTTGGATGGAGATGCTGAGTAAGTTTTGGGGTGACTTCTCCAGAAAACTATCTAAAGTTGATAAGGAAAGTGCACGCATAGGTGTCCCGACAACTGGCACTGGTATCAAATGCCCGCTGTGTAGGACTGGGGAGGTGGTGATCCGAGATGGAAAGTTTGGTAGGTTTTTGAGCTGTAATCGATATCCGGAATGCACATACAAGGCACCTTACATACAATATGCTGAGGGAGTAGTTTGCGAAAAGTGTGGTAAAAAGGTGGTGCAAAAGAAAACGCGAACAAATCGAGACTTTTTTGGTTGCGAGGATTATCCAAACTGCACTTGGGCCAGTTGGAAAAAGCCTCAACCGGTGGACAGTTCCGAGAAGGTTGTTGATTCAGGGGGGTCCGGTGAAGACGAGAGTGAAACTGAGGAATAACTGGTACAATATGCAAGTTCACTGAAATTCTTATTAAGGAGATATGTATGCATACGATGAATGTGTCTGTTGCTGTGGTAAAAATTTCGGAAAAATCAATCATTTCTAACTCGCTTCCCGATGGGTATGCTGTTTCCGGATATGGTCCTTTATATGGAGTAATAGCCCTGGCAGCTGGCGGTGTGACTTGTGCCGAGGTTCGTATCGAAAATGGTGAGATTGTTTATTTCTTTAAGACAGAAGGCTATCCAGGTTTTTGGGCAGAAAAGTTCAAGCAAGAATTGTGGGTGAAGTACCCCTCGCTTAAATGGTGAGGGGCTTTTTTTGTGCCAAAATATAGGTATCATTAATTATGATTATTATTGGAGGATTAAGAAGTAAGGTTGATAAATATTTGAAAAAGATTGGACCGGGTTTTATTACTGGGGCGGCTGATGATGATCCCAGCGGAGTGGCTACGTACTCAATCGCCGGCGCGCAGTTTGGATACTCCATGCTGTGGATGTCACTATTATTGATACCGCCGATGATTGCCATTCAAGAGATGTGTGGACGAATTGGTTTGGTAACCGGTAGCGGTTTGGCGGAGGTAATTAAAAAACACTACCCAAAAAAACTCTTATGGTTTGCAGTAATGCTTTTATTTGTGGCTAACGTAATAAATATTGGGGCAGACTTGGGTATTATGGCCTCTTCCTTACAGATGCTTTTTGGTCGAGGATTTTATTTTTGGTTAGTAGTAACAGCCATATTTATGGTTTTTTTAATTGTTTTTGTTTCTTATAATAGATACTCTGCCTATTTAAAATGGTTTAGTCTGACTCTTTTAGTTTATGTGGTAACGGCGTTTGTAATTAAGCAAAATTGGGTTGAGATTTTTTCTTCACTAATAATTCCCAGAATTCAGTTTAATGCCGGTTATTTGATGACCTTGATTGGTTTTATGGGAACGACGATATCTCCATACCTATTTTTTTGGCAGGCATCAGAGGAAGTAGAGGAGGAGATATCAGAAAAAAATATTTCCGATTTTGATCAGACACCTAAGGTCAATAAGTCTATGGTGAGAAGTATGAGAAGAGATACAAATGTGGGGATGGTTTTCTCAAGTGTCATAGCATTTTTTATTGTCATAACGACGGCGGCAACTTTGAATAAAAATGGAATTATTGATATCTCGACGCCCCACATGGCAGCCCAGGCTCTTAGGCCTCTGGCAGGGGAATTTGCCTATATTTTGTTTGCAATCGGAATTATTGGGATCGGACTACAATCGATTCCTGTTTTGGCCGGTTCGGTAGCTTATGCTGTTTCAGAAGCTATGGGGATTAAGGAGGGCCTGTCGAAAAAATTTTTGGAAGCCAAGGGTTTTTATCTGATTATTGGTTTGGCCACCTTTGTTGGAGTGCTGATGAATTTGTTGGGAATCAATACCATGGCGGCTCTATACTACACAGCCGTTATCAACGGAGTAATTGCGGTACCTCTAATCTTTATTATTATCAAAATTGCGAGTGATAAGAAAATAGTGGGTGAGTATGTGACGGGAAGAGGAAACAATTTGATTGCTTGGTTTACTTTTCTGATTATGGCCTTGTCGGTATTGTTAATGTTGGGGAGTGCCCTAATTTGAGAAGAGATGTTTTTCTACTTTTTGAATACGTATTTCGTGATCGTCCAACGTTCGTCTGTGGCCTGAGTTTACCTGAGTTTCTTGTTTTATGGATTTGATTTCAGTAATTATCTTATCTTGAAAGTTTTGCATATCATTAACCAATAGTCGTCTGTTTGTTTCAAATTTATCGTCCAAACGAGACTCGAGCTCTTGTTTCTGAAATTCAAAGCGTCTGTTCATATTTTGCTCAAACTTACCAAACTTGCCCTCCATGTTTTTTTCAGAATTGATGATTTCTTTTTTGAGTCGTGCTTCAACTCCACTGACTTCAGACTTTATTAGTTTGACGAGTTTTTCTGTCTGAGCATCTAGATCTTTTTGAGTAAGTGGCATGAATTAATAATAGCAAATTTTTGGGGTGAAAAGTTCCAGTAGACAAGAGTTGAATATTCCTCTATCTTAGTTATGTGACTGAAAAATTTAAGGATAAATTTCATAAAGAATATGTTGGTGGAAGTGGACTAGTAGAAGATCGGTCTTGTTCGTCAGTAATAGCTGAGGCTAGAGTGGTTGCCATGTCATATGAAGAGATTCTTGCCGAATACCGCTGGTATGTAAAAGACCCGACTGCGGAACTGCCTCAAAGAATTATGGAACAGTTAGTAATTGCCGGAAAGGTTTAAGCCTATGACGGAGGACAGAAAGCCATTTGTAGTTATCGAAGGGGGATCGGGAGTTGGGAAAACAACGGCGGTCAAAGGCATAAAACCACACCTGGAGGGCTGGCGATTTCTGAGAGAACCGGGCGGAACCGAGTTTGGGGAGTTGATGAGAATCGCCGTTCAGGAACACAAAGATCTGGAGATCGATCCTATGGCCACTTTTATGGCCTATAGTGCTAGTAGGGCTAATTTGGTCAATCTGGAGATTCTGCCGATTCTGACGGGCATTAAGAGCGGTCAGGGAGTGTTTTTGGATAGGTATTGGTTTAGTAGTTATGCTTACCAAGGGTCCGAGATGGTGAGTAAAGCAGTCATCATGCAAATTAGCCGGGACGCAACGGGAGGGCTAATGCCCGATCTGGTACTTCACTTTGATCTGGTGCCCGAGCTAGCCGTACTACGGAAAGAGGGTTGTGTGGATGTAGATCGGTATGATCTAAAAGAGTTATCATTCCACGCGAGGGTACGAGATGCTTATTTGGAGCTGTCGACCCAGTATCCGGAGATTTGGAAGGTAATCGATGCTTCCCGGAGCCAGGAGCAGGTGCTGGCCGATTGTCTGAGTGTTCTGCG
>PFUC01000042.1 GCA_002789895.1 Candidatus Collierbacteria bacterium CG_4_9_14_3_um_filter_43_16 | reverse complement strand
GAAGTTGCCGGGAGAATACGGGCAAAGAATCCGCGATGAAGTCCGTAGTTGCCGTTTTGCTTGAGGTGGGAAAGCAGGATGGGACGACGGTGATGATAAACGACCGCCTTTGGTTCGTAAATAATTTTTTTGTTTAGTTTATGAGTTAAATCCAAGCAAAGTTTGGTATCCTCACCAGGCCAAAAGTTAGAATCATAGCCGCCTGCCTCCATAAAATCCTTCTTACGAACGGCCAAATTCATAGAAGGATAGTCATCGACGTATTGTTTTTTCCCCGGAAGGAATCTATATGTATACGGACCGGCACCGACAGGAGAGGCCGACGCCCAGCCGGAAGCTTCTTCTTGCCAGCTAATTGAAGGCGGGGTGACACCCGGTCCGCCTACGCCGGCGATTTTGGCTTTTTGAAAATGGGGTACAAGACTCGCCATCCAATTCTTGCTAGGGTAGGCGTCATCGTCGATAAAAGCCAGGATCTCTCCTTTCGCCATTTTGGCTCCAGTGTCACGTTTTTCCGCCGGCCCGACATAGTGGCCGTAGGATTTTTGGCGGAGTTTGGGATAGTTCAAATCTACCCGATAATCACAAATAAGAATGATTTCGAAGTTTTTGTAGGTTTGCCTCTCAATTGCCTCCAAACACTCAATTAGATATGGATTATTCTTTTTGTAGTCGACGACAATGACGGAGACAAGGGGAAATTTTCGGTTCACAGTTAATAGTAATTGGTTCGATTTAGTGATAGCGGAGTTTGAGATTGGGATCTGATTCCCAGTGGTCCGAGCCACCATCATCGTAATAACGAAGAATGTAAGTTCGATAAATAATGGCAAAATAATCGATAAAGTAGTTCTTCACCGAGGAAATGTCGACATTGCTGGCAAAATTGTGAGTGATCTCCACCGGAGATTCATAAATTCTTTTAAAGCCTAGGCGGTTGGCCACGGTGAGGATTTCCAGATCAAAAGCCCAACGTTTAACGATGAGGCGAGGCAGGACTTCGACCAGAACGTCTCGACTGAAGACCTTTAGTCCCGTCTGAGTATCAGAAACATTTAGACCAAAGATAAATTTGGTCGCTTTTTGAACAATGTAAGAAAGGAGTTTTCTTTGCCAAGGGTAGTAAACTTTACTAGCATGGTGGCGTTTGCTACCAATAATAATGTCCGCGTCATACCATTTCATATGTTCGAGTGCCAAACCGATTCCTTTGGCATGAAGATCGGAACCGGCATCAATAAAAGCGATAATACTTCCCTTGGTGCGGGCCATACCGTAACGTACAGCATAACCCTTACCTTTGTTTATCGGGTAGAAATATACTCTACTACCTCTGGCTTTGAACGATCTGGCCAGATCAGCCGTTTTGTCCTTGCTGTTTTTTTGTCCGTCAACGACGCAAATCAATTCGTAAGGCCTATTGAGAAGGTCTAGATAAAGCTTTATGGTAGAAAGATCATTGAAAATGGATTTGCAGTTATATGCGGGGACAATCACCGAAAGCAAAGAGGGATCGACAGAACCGAGTGATTTTGTTTTCTTTTTGGTAGCCTTGGGCATGAGGAGATTATATACTTTGGAGAGTTATTGGTGCGAGGTGCGTAGAAATTAGTGCTTGGTGCGGGAAAAAAGGAAAAATATAAGAGATGAGAGAAGGAGAAGATGAATCGCGAAGTTGGACCAGATGACGAGAGAGAATGAGCCTCGAAATACATAAAACAAAAATGGCTGAATAACTGTAGCTGATAATAGTAGAAGAGTTGCTCTAGGATGACTGAGGGCCAAAAGGTAAGCAAGGATAAACTGACTGAGGGCCAAAAAGACCATGGTGAAGGCAAAGACCGAAAGAAAGGGTGCAGCCTCCAAATAGGCGGCTCCAGAAAGAATTCTGATGATCAGCGTAGGAAACAAGCTAAAAATTCCGGCACCGACAATTCCAAAAATAACCGTCACAGAACCAAGCTTGATTAAAATAGTTTTGGCGGAGCCGAAAGCCGATTGGCGATGAGAAGCCATGGGTAAGACCAAAGAAATAAGGGGGGTAAGACCAAAGAGAATCATACGACCCAAAATTGATAAGGAGGAATAGATACCGGAGAGATGAGGATTGAACAAGGCTCGGACCATGAGAACATCAGTAGAGATTAAAGACATGGTACCCAGCGCATAAATAAAACTGTAACCCATAAAGCCGCCCAAAGAAAAATGAGGAGGATTTTTGGTGACAATCTTCGGATAAACTGATGGGCGAATGTTGAGGAAAATAATGATAGAAGTGACGACACTTCCCAAGAGCTGACCAATAACAGCGCCGGTAGCTCCGAAGCCAAACTTAATAAGCAGAATGGAAAAAACAATGGTGAGAAGAATACTCACTAAACCCAGGACTGTTTGGAAAACAAATTTTTGATAAGCCACCAAATACGAACCAATGATGGTTTGATAGAGAGAAATGAAGACGCTAATTCCTAAGACGATAAAGGCAAGTGAGTGGGCCTTGAAAATAAAGGATAAAGGTCCGGATAGAAGAATCAAAGCAAGACCCAAGAAGACGGCGAGGGGCGTAACTGTGCGAATCAAATAATGAAAGAATAGATTGATCGAGGTCTTGTCGCCCTTACCTTTGAACTCGGCAACATATTTGGTGATAACGGTGGCGATGGTGCCGGTGGGAATACCAAGAAGATAAGTGAGGGACAGGTAGGAAAAGAATTCGCCGTACTCAGCAGGGGCAAGAAATCGAAGCAAAATCAAATGGAATAAGTAGCGAAAAACACTTAAGCCGAAACTACCAAAATAAAAGATGGCGGTGGACCGAGCTGTGGGTGTAGAAATGGCACGAAAAATTCGCTTCATGGCTAATATAGTTTACGCTATTTGAATGTGGGTGGAGTGAGATTGCCACAGCTCGGAGTACCGAGATTCGCAATGACGTGAGGGGTACAATAAGTTTATGAATTGGATGAAAAAAAATTGGGTGTGGATGGTGGCGATACTGTTGGTGGGGCTTTTTTGGTGGCTGAGATTTAATAACGTTCGAACTTCTTTGTTTTATTTCAACGATATGGGGAGAGACTTGCTAGTACTGCAAGATTGGATGGAGACGGGCAAACCACCCTTGCTGGGACCACAAACGAGCTCACTGCCGATAAACCAAAGCGCTATCTATTTTTATCTGCTAATGCCCGGGTTTCTATTATTTAAGGGTTCACCAATGGCTCTCTTGTATACAAACACCTTTATCTATATATCGTTTTTCCTCGTAGGTCTGTGGCTCTTGCGCGAGAACAAAAAAATACAAATAGTCTTACTAGCAGTATTTCTTTTGGTGGCAATCAGCCCACAATATATTATCCAAAGCCGATTTGTCTGGAATCCTTCCTTAACCACTCCCCTACTGGTAACAGCATTAATCAGTTTTTATCTGTTAACCCAGAAATTTTCACAGAAACTGATGATTATTATGGTGACTTCTCTGGCCATAGCGATATCTTTTTCTTATTCCATGGCGCCAGCCTTTATTGGCATCTTTCTCTTTTTGATCGTATTTTGGAAAGCAAACAAACTAAAAACGATGCTGGCCGAAATGCTCGCTTTGATGGTGGTTAATTTCCCGACCATCGTGTTTGAACTAAAACACAAGTTTCTGCTTACTTCCAGTTTGTTTACCAGAGGGGTGACGCCTCAGCAGGCCGAAAATATCTCGATGACGGCAAAATTTAACAGTTTGTTTGGCTATGGTTTAGCACTTAAGGGAGGGCTGTTAATCGGGGTAATACTGATTCTAACAGCGATATTGCTGTGGTATGGACAGAAAAAAGAAAATCCGGCATTAAACTTTTTTTCAAGGCTATTATTCCTGACGGTGGTGATTACTTTCATCGTCCCTCTGACTATTCATTCTCATTATATTTTTGGATTTACAACCCTCCTCTTTCTTTGTATTGCTACCTTACCCAAATGGCCAAAAATAGTGACCTTGTTTGCTCTATCTTTGCTGTACCTGACTCCGGTCCGACTGACGGCATACTTCAAACCGGCGATTAGAACATATGAGCAAATGCGGGAGTGCTTTGCCACAGTTTGTAGGGAAATAAAAGAACCGATATTTGAAAGTGTGCAAGCCGGATTCCACCCATATCACAATGGACCGGAGCATCGGGTAATGATGAAGCAAGCCGGCTGTCAGGTGAAATATATCGAGACTGACCCGACCAGCGCATCGCTGATGGCGGTAGTGCTCGACAGTAGTACTTTTGAGCTTGGAAAAACTGCTTACAACGAGCTAACTATGTTTGGCAAAGCCCAAGAAATTAAGAGATACAACTGTCAAGAAAACTTCCAGGTTGTGATCTTGGAGAAGCAGAGTAATTGATTACGAGGTTGGGAATCGATATTAGGCTACGAAATAGCCACGGGTGAAGAAGATCACCGAGAAAATGGACATCAAGATACAAATCGTGTAAAGAACAAGCTTGATAAAGGGATGTTGTTTTTCTAACCAATAAGCTAGAACGATGAATATCGGAAAAAGAACCAAGATGAAGCGGGGCATACTCATAAAGGTACCTGAAAAGGTGGGTAAAAGAAAGGAAAACAGAACAAATAGCCAGTAGGAAAAGCGGATTTTTTTGAAAAAGAAAATGAGAATCGAAAGAATTATAACAGCCGAAAGCAACTCCAAGACAACGGTAAAATAAAGTGGATCCCAGTCGGTAAAAATTAACATTTTAAAATAGCGGAAAAAGACTTGGTGAAGAAGAATAAGTTTATCCACCGTCCGGCCACCGAAAACTGACTGGATATGAAAAAAGAACAGAGGATCACCGGTCCTAAGATATTGAAAGCGCATGAAGGAAAAAAGCCCTAGTGGAGGAAGAGTTAGAAGAATGATCTTTGGAATAAATTTGATAGATCTACCCCTTCGGGTACCATCGGCCCGCATTCGCAAGGATGACAAAATTTGACTATGATAAACGAGCCAGAATTCATAAATGATGGAGGGCCAGAGAAAAATGCCGGTGATTCGGGTGGCTGAAGCAAGTGCGGCCAAAAGACAGGCCAGAAAAAATTGTTGGCGGCGAATCAAATAGAAGGTGAGGACGACAAGTAAGAGAAATAAAGACTCGGTATAGACCGTACCAAAATAGAAAGCGGTCGGGAAAATCAGCGTCAGAATGATGGTGTTCCTGGCGATTTTTTTGGAAAAATCTAGAAGTACGAGGCGGAAAAGAAAGTAGAGTGCCAGAATGAGAAACAGGTGGGAATATATCAGGCCGGTAGCCAGATAACTACCAAAGAAGTTGAAGGTACCTACCATCCAGGGATAAATCGGAAAGAAGGCATAGTCCATATCTGTCTTGTGCTGGTATCCATAACCAAACTGAGCGAGATCAAGATAGTGAAGACCATCGAAGTTAGACCACATGGAAAATATGTTGCCGAAGGAGGGTTTTTCGGTAAGATTGGTGAAACGGGTACGAGGAGGGAGAAGAAACATGGCCGGGAGGACCACTAGAACAAGCAAGACTCGCCAACCTAAAACGAGTTTGAAGATCTCTTTGATGGACATGGGTAAGGATGATTATACTATGGTGCGTATAATCAGCTTATGTACCGGAAGAATATAAAACTGATTTCGATTTTCAATTTTTTGATTGGGTTTAATTTGTTTTGGCCGATTGCTATTATTTATTTTTCAAAAGTGTCCGGATCATTTCTTTTGGGAGGTAGTATCTTGGGGATAATCATGATAGCGGCGACGGTTTTTGAATTACCGACCGGTGTATTGTCTGACTTTGTTG
Source organism: Candidatus Collierbacteria bacterium CG_4_9_14_3_um_filter_43_16 (assembly GCA_002789895.1). Classification (GTDB taxonomy): domain Bacteria; phylum Patescibacteriota; class Microgenomatia; order UBA1400; family MFAQ01; genus UBA10133. The sequence continues at coordinate 18,077 of PFUC01000042.1, read as the reverse complement.
GCCGGAAGAGTACGATGGTGCTAGGTACTTGGGCAAGAGTGTTGGCCTTCATCTTTTATGCCATTGGTCTGTCTTATTGGTTCCTAGTTGTTGGCGCGGTCTTTGAGGGTTTGTCCAGAGCATTTTATAGTGGTAACAACGACGCACTTTTGTATGACACTTTGGCTGAATCAAATCTTGAGGGTAGTTTTGCCGAATATCAAGGTAAAACTAGCTCCACGGAACAACTGGCGATGGGTCTGTCCGCCGTGATAGGGGGATTGATGGCTAGTGTATCGCTTTCTCTTCTGGCATGGACCTCGGTAATACCACAAGTGTTAATGCTCATTTTTGCCTACTTGATAGTGGACCCCAAACTCCACAAAAAAGTAGAAACAAACGTCTTTAGTCATGTCAGTGAGGCGATCAGACTCTTCGTGGTCAACAAAAAACTTCGTCTTTTGAGTGCTTCGTCAATCATGAATTTCTCACTTGGAGAGTTGAGATGGGGGTTTACTTCTGCCTTTAATGCGACAGTGTGGCCAATGTGGGCTGTAGGTATTCCACAAGCATTATCGAGTTTTGGGGCTTCAATTAGTTTTTATTTCAGCGGTAAACTGATTAAAAAGTTCAAAGAAATCAATATATTGTTGTTTGACAATATTTTTGGGAAAGCCATTAGTATGGTTTCGCTGGGATTCCCGTCGGTTTTTTCACCAATCCTGATGTCTACCCCCTCTGTTCTCTTTGGAGTTAGTTCGGTAGCCGAAAGAAACCTGATGCAACAGGAGTTTACCAATCACCAACGGGCAACCATGTCATCATTGAATTCACTCGGAGGCAGCTTGGGCTACGCCATCATGAGTCTGCTGTTGGGTGGGATGGCTGACGCGATGGGCCCTGCCAAGTCGATATTAATTTTTACCGCTCTTGGACTGCCGGCAATTTACTTTTATTGGCTGATCTTTAAGGACGAACGGAAGCAAGTACTGTTCGGTAAACTTGCTCCGTGAGTTTGGCGGTTTTGGACCAGGAAAATGTTTTGGCTTTTTCCTTGGCCAGAGAAATTTGTTTGGCTTTGGCTGACGGAGATAGTTTCAAAGCTTTACCAATGGCTTTCTCCATGGATTTTAATTTTCGGGGATTAAAAGTGATAGCCTCATCGTGATAAACCTCGGGGAGACTAGAAGTGTTTGAGCTGGCAATGAGACAACCGGAAGTCATGGCTTCGAGAAGAGGCAGTCCAAAGCCTTCGTAATACGAGGGCTGGACATAGAGAGAGGTCAGGTGAAACATGGCATTGAAATCTTCGTTACTGACAAACCCAGGATAGAGCACGTGGTTGTAGACCTGCAGACGCACTAGATCGATGAGCTCCGGGTGCACTGGCTTGACTACTTCTTTGAGCATTCCTTTGCCAACGATCACCAACGGAATTCCCAAACGGTCGGTCACTTCCGCCAGTGAAGGTAAGTTTTTGTTTGGATTAGGCCCAGCGGCCAGCGTCAAAATAAATTTATCGGGTAAGTGGTATTTTGATTTCACCACCTTGAGTTTGGCAGCCGATGGACCTTGCCTATAATCGTCGTCTACAGCAAGAGGGGTAACGAATATTTTGTGCGGCGATATTCTGAAATATTTTTCAATATCCTTTTTAGAGTTCTCGGAGTCGGTAATAATGGCCGAGACAGACCGAAGAGAGTACCACTGCAGTAGAAGTTTGATAGTGCCTCGAATACCTTTAGGGTACCTATCTGCCATGACTAGGGGGGTCAGATCGTGGATGGTGACAATGGTTGGTTTTTCTTTCTTTAGTGGAAGAGTTGGGTAGAAAAGATCAAAAAAGGGATAATGGATAATGTCGGGGTCTTTGTCTGTCAACATGATGCCAGAGAGTTTGCCCAAAGACTGAATTAAATGGTCGGCATAGACGCCCACCCCCCTACCGGAAGAATGATCACTACCGGCGATGTAGATTCTAATGGGTGCCATATTCTTCATCTTTATATAATTCCCAAAGCTTCATATAAGAAAAGGCATGGTGCAGACCGGAGTAAAGTGAAAAAACAAAACCGGGGAAACCATCGAGAAACCCTCGATAACGGATGTAGAGACTAAAAAAAGTACCGAGGGGTTTAAAGAATAAATAATTTAGAGTATTAAAGAAGTTTATTTTGATTCCTGCAGCTTTCATTTGAGTGGCTTTGAGACCGGAATAGCGGTCCTCTCGGAGAAGATAGCGAGAAAAATTGGGCGTGGCGTAATGATCCAGATCGGAGACCAGCCAACCGGTAACACCATGAACGATCATTTGCTCATGAACATCTTTGGCCGGTAGTTCTGCTTTGCCTCTTTGGAAAAGCCGAATTACGGGGTCGGGGTACTGGCCGGCGTGTTTTTGGTAACGGGTCAAAAAGAAGTTCTTTCGAGGTAGCCAATAGGCGGCGGCCGGTTGGGTTAATTTATTTGGTTCGGGAAATATCTTGATAATTTTGTTGAGTGATGATTTGAGTGGCGAAAGCCAACTATCGTAGCCAAAGTATTTTCCTTCAAGAAGATCGAGAATTTCCTTTTTCATCTGCGAGGTGACTCGTTCGTCTGTGTCCAACTGAAGAATCCAATCCGATTTGGCTTCTTGGTTAGCAATATTCTTTTGAATATGAAAGACAGGATTATTTTCTCTAATTAGAACCTTGGCACCCATCTTTTTGGCGATCCCGGCTGTCTTATCTGTAGAAGTGCCGTCCACCACAATGATTTCATCGACCCAATTTTTGACGGAATTCAGGCAATCGGCAATACAATCTTCGTTATTATACGAAGCCATGGTGACGGAGAGAGTTTGATGTTTAGGTTTCATTTAGTAGAGAAGAATTTGTACATAGAGTGGCCGGCTGGGTCACTTATCGTGTAGATAACGGCCTTATCGTCCACCGGCTCATCAGCTGAGATTATAAGGGTATTGGGCAGTTTTTTGTCTTCGCCATAATTAATTTGCCGGAATTCGAGCTTGCCTAAGCTCCTGACAGTCGAAAAACCAAACTTGTCTCTAGGTGTCATTATCAGTTCTTTTTGAAGAGTTTGCGGAGGGTACTTCAAGAAGAAGGCCATGAGAATATAGGGCTGATCATAGCGATCGGAGATGAGGATGCGGTCGTAGTTGTAATACTGCTGACCCACATAATCAGCAATTTGGTCAAAACCGTATTGCCAAGCGTAAGGTAGTGTTTTGGGGTAGTGAACATAATAGAGATGTAGATATCTAGCAACCGAATACCCACCAAGAAGGAGCAAGAGGGCGGAGATGGATCCTACAAGCCACTTTTTACCGGACCTGAACAAGAGATTGAGAACCACCGAAAAACCCAAACCGGTAATAATACTTAGGGGAATCACCATGTTCTGCGACCTGAGCGCGTGGGGGGACTGGAAAGTGAGTGCGGCCGCGAGTGGGGCGATCAAAAACCAAATCAGAGTGAATACCTTGCCCTTAGAGTCTAACTTTAAAAGAGAAAAGAGACCAAGAAAATAAAATGGGGTCAGAAATAAGTAGGTTTGTCCCATTTCCGGGACTTTGCTTCTGGCAATTTCATCCCCTGTAACAAATAGGAATCTGGGTGAAAAATGAGACAAGTAATTCTTGACGAATCTCAGACCATAAGAAAGGTATTGATTGTGAAGAGCTTTGACATAGACCGTATCTCCCTGATGAGCTCGGCGCATTTCCAGTGCCTGCCATAACGGTCCACTGTCGGAAAAAACAGAAACTCCAGTAAAGCGTGATTGTCCTTCTTTGGATAATAATTGAGAGGCAAGTGGAAGAGCTAATAAAACTCCAACAAGACAGGAAAGGAGAAAGGTTTTGGTGGATGGAGTGAGATTGCCACGTCGCTCCGCTCCTCGCAATGACGAAATTGGGAAAAGAGATTTCCAATAAAGAATAATCAGAGCAAGAGAGATAAGTGGTGAAATTACACGGGCGGAGTGGTAGGTGTAGAGGCTGATGGCCATTGAGGTGACAAATAAGAAGAAATATTTTGGCTTCTCCGAGCCTTTTAAAAACCCCCAAATACCCAAGAGGATAAAAAACAAAGCAGCGTTGACTTCCCATCCTCCGCGAGAAAACTGTAGGTGCCATGGGGAGATTGCAATGAGAAAGGCGGTGATGAGTGCGAAGTTATTTGTTTTGACATGACAAGACTCATTAGTAGTCTTTTTCTTGAATAACAAAAATGACACTAAATACAATAGATATACTGAGGCTATACCGAGTAGCGCGGATGGCAGACGGACAGACCAAATATTTAGTCCAAGCATTTTGACAAAGGGAAGAACCAGATAGAAATAAACCGGAGGTTTGTAGTCATCAAAAGACCGAAACACCAAGGGCCAAGACACGGAATGTTCATCTTTGCCTGTCTGGATCAGAGACCAGGCATTGTAACCAATGGAGGCTTCATCGGCATTGAGACCGGCCGGGAATTTATCGAGAGCGAATAAGCGGAGTGCGGCGGCTAATATCAATATCAGAACAATGGGAAGATGTTTTTTCATTAAGGTTTGGTTTTAATGACGCGGAAAAGAATGTGATGATCCGGAGTTTCGATTTGTCGAAATAGATCAATATTGGGTCCAGCAATGTCGAACTGATTGTTGATATTACCCTCAGAGCCGATAAAGAGGGTATCCGGTTGGGTCATCATGTCCGATGAGCCGAACTGATGGAACTCAACATTTCCGACGCGATCCACTCGGCCGACATCTAGCCCGCCACTAATAAAATCGTTAGTCTTCTGGTATATAGCTGGGTCGTAAGCGGTATAAAAAACGTAATAGATGTATGGCTGGCCGTAGACGTCGGTGAAGACGACTTTCTTGGCTGGATGGTCTTTGATAATTTGAACGACTTGTTTGTAGCCATAATTAAATTCGGTGGCGAAGACAGTCTGGCTGTGATTAAAATAGACGTCAAAAACATAAAACGATATGAAGAAGTAAAAAATGAAAATAAGAAAAATTGAAAATTTGTATAGATTCCGGGTCAGGCCAGGAATGACGGATATCAACGATTTCATTTTTTCTAGATAGTAATACATGCCGATGCCTGAAATAATAGCCAGCGGAACGGCCATAAATAATGCTCGTACGGTAGAAAATTCGGCCAGCGTTAAAGAAGCGGGAATGGGGGCGATGAGAAGTAATCCCAAAATCAAGGCGGTGGATCTGTCCGGCGTGTCGTGACTTCCAGGGGAGAGTCTTTTGACCAGCCAAATAAAGCCCAGTACTAACCAGATGAACTCTAAAGGATTAAGGACCCCGAGACCAGGGAGATGGCCTCTCTCGGAGACAATCGGGCCTTCATAGAAAAGAACCTCCGGTGAAAAGTGATACAAATAGCGGGAAAGAACAAGTCTGGAAGAAAGCTCCTTTTGATTATGAAACAGATCTAAAATAACCGGATTTTGGTTGTCTATGGCCTTCGCTTCGGCGGATATTCCCGGCTTGTAGTTGAAGATGCTCAGAGTGGTCAGCCGATTACCGGCACTGCCAAATACAGAACCGAAGAAAATCCAGAGACCAAACAGAATAAATGGAAAGAGTGACCATAACCTTTTGGGCTTTAGATATGGAGTAAACCAGTACCAAAATTCTTTCCAATAGAGAGTAATAAAAAGAAGGAAAACCAATGGAGTTAAAAGTTTGGCGGCTTGATACGTGGCCAGTGAGAGACAGGCCAAAAGCAAAGAGGGGTAGAGAGCTGATTTTCCCTTTAGAAACCGGAGAAAATAGTAAAGAGCAAAAATCGTGAGCGTGGTAAAGACATTTACTTCCCAAGCACCGTGACTAAAATGGACCATCCACGGGGAAATGGCCAGGGCGAGGGCCGTGAAGGAGCCGGTGGAAAAGTTATTGGTGATTGGTTCAGAGTTATTAGTTTTCTTTGTTTGTATGATCGAGAAGAGTTCGTTGGTGAGGAGATAGATGCCGAAAATGGCGAGAATTCCGGCAAGGGCGCTGGGGAAACGAACCGCAAATTCATTGAGACCAAAGATGGCCACCGACGGAACGGTAAGGTAAATGTAAGCTCCCGGTTTGTAATCTCCAAAACTCTTGAAGACTAGTGGCATGAAGGTGCCGTGTTCATCACGCCCGGTCTTCAAAAGAGAGTAGGCGTTGTAACCGATGGCCGCCTCGTCCCAGGTCAGACCATTGGGGACAGAAGATAATTGCCACATTCGAAGAAACGTTCCGATTAGTAGCGCAATGATCAAGAGAATATATTTCTTCATGAGTAGCACCTAAGGTACTGAGGTAATTATAAACGCGGGTGACCCATCTAGGAAATTGACTGTCCTAATGACATGGGCGTTGACCGGGACATGACCGGCAGAGGTAATTAATAGACTCCTCTGGGTAGAGACTTCTTCTCCGCTCTCCAGAGGAAGAATCTTGATAGAAGTGATCGGAATCTGCCAATCGTTAATGAAATAAACATTATCTATCTTATCCGTCCAGAACCAATCGGACTTTTTGAAGCGAATATTGTTTTGGTTGGGTTGGACGATTTCCGGCTCTTCCTGATTGAAAAAAGCGTAAAAAATATGTGGCTCACCGAAACGTTTGGTAATAAAAACGCGATCGTATTCATTTCGATGATCTTGGACATAGGTCATCACTTCCGCATAGCCAAATTGCCAGGACGAAGAATAAGTGAGGGGGTAATAACCAAAATATTGTCTGAGATAAAAGCCGAAAGAGACACCAATCCACAGAGCCAGTAGAATTGAGAAAGATTTGATAAATTTTTGAGGAATAATATTTAACAGTCTGGACAAACCAAGACAGGCAAAAGGAATGATGGCTGGGATCATAGGGTTCGGACGAAGCGCTTGGGGAGGGTCAATAGTGAGACTGGCCGCGACCGGAGAAAGGAGGAGCCAGGCGTAGAGAAAACGAAGGCTTTGGGAAGTGATTAGTGTAAAGTTGTTGGTTATTAGTTCAGAATTCTTGGAAAGCTGAGGGCGGAGAACGGAAAGATGAGAGAGGATACCTATTAAGGCTAATAAAAATACCGGCAACGTCAAGAGATTTTGACCGGGAATGGCGAATTGGAACTGGGCCCCCCATTGTTGAGAAAAAAATGGCGGAGAGAAATACCCGAGGTAATTTTTTGAGAAGGCAGTTAAGAAATAAACCGGTCGGTTGTGGACTAATCTGGAGACGAGCGGACCAAGAGAACTGTGAGCTCTTTGCTCCCCTATTTGAAAAATGGTCGCTGGAGAAAGAATCTTGAGCTTTTCGTAGCGGGCGGTGCCTTCGCCGAGAAAGACTTGAAAGATGACCAAACCGGAGAAAAGGAGGGCGAGGAGGAGAGCAGTTACCAGGGCGAGGTTATTGGTTATTGGTCCATGGAATCTAGGACGAAGCGAACGGAACGTGGGGCGAAAAATTATAAACAACACAACGACGAGTAAAGGGACAAAGATGCGGGCGGTGTTATACGTATGAAGGGAGAGGCCGAGAAGGAGAATGGAAGTTGTTAGTGCGAAGTTATTAGTTATGGGTTCATGGGTATTGGTGCGAGGATTTGAGTGGAAGAATTTAAGTAAGAAATAGAAACCGAAAATGATCAGAGTGAGAGAAAGATTAGCTTCGAGAGCGGGGCGAGAAATAAAGAAATGCCAGGGGGAAACGGCGAGGAGGAGAGCAGTTACCAGGGCGAGGTTATTGGTTATTGGTCCATGGTTGTTGGTTGTTATTTCGTGCTGGGTGGCTGAGGTGGTGGAAAATAGTTCGCGGGTTAATAAGTAAATGCCAGGGATGGCAAGAGTGCCAGCGAGGGCCGATATAAATCTGACGGAAAAAGTAGTAAGCCCAAAAAGCCAGACGGGAAGGGTGGTGAGATAGATATAGAGGGGAAGTTTGTAATCACCAAAAGCTCGAAAAATCTGAGGGAATCTGACCCCCCACTCATCTTTTCCAGTCAATAAAATCGAGTAGGCGTTGTAACCATGACTCGCCTCATCCCAATTCAGAGAGACAGGGAAAGAGTCTAATTTCCAAAAACGTAGTAGACCACCCAATAGGGTGAACAAAATCAGAAATACTAGCGGCCGATTTTTAATAATGGACTTCATAATAAAGAGGTTCGCCGGAAGGTAAGCTAATAATGTCACCAATCGTAGCCACAGAACGGATACCACTGTTATCCACCTCTGGTCTGGTCAGATAGTAGTGAGCATTGGGGAGAAAGTTTACCGGCTTGTTTTTGTAATCAACCATGGTGGCGATGTAGAGATCGGAGTCCCCGATTCTATTACCGTCCAAATTGAAATTACCTGAGGTAGAGTTGTAGACTTTGTGTTGCCGTTCAAATTCCTGAAATTTGCTTGGATTGAAACCGGTGTAGTAGAGATAAAAAATCAAAGGGTATTCATACTTGGGAGAAATGATCACTGGTTGACCTGGATATTTATTTACAGATTGCATAAGTTCTTGCATTCCGGCGCTCCAGGATCTTTCGGAAGAATAACGATAATGAAACCAATAATCATGCAGATAAAGGGAAGTATCAACCAATAATAAGCAGAGAACTAAAACTGAGAGCCACTTTGAGTAAGAGAATAACTGATCAAAGCCAAAGGAGATAACCAAAACCAAAGGCAGAACGAGCATAAAAGTCCGAGAAGAATGAGTGGCTCCATCTCTCGTCAGAGCTGAAGGAAGGATGGCGGCAATGGAAAGGGCAATAATAAAAAGGAGGAATTTGCTGTATTTCCCTTCGGCTAATTTGTAGAGACCATAAAGCAACGGAATCAGGATCACTTTCTCCAGCATGCCCCAACCTTGAACCGCATGTCTGGGGTTGGTGTCGCCCTGAAGAAAAAGATAGTCAAAAGAAAGAGGTCTTACCATGTTCTTTAGAAAAACATCCAGAGGATAAATGACTTTGTTGTGAATGGCTATACTAAGGAAGCCGGTAGTTGAGCCAACCGGTGCTGATGGACCAAGATCTTCTTTTCTCAAAAAATTAATTTCGGTGGGAGTCGTGGGGTCGGTGAAGATGGAAATCTCGCTGAAACGCTGGGCCGCACCACCATTTATAAATATAAGACCGAGTGGAATAAAGAGAAGTAAGAACCAGAAAGAAATCTTTTTCGGCCACAAAAGTTCTTTGGAGCTCGGAATGATAAACAAAATTAAGGGAATAAATATCAGTGCCAGTTTGGCTGTGCTGTAGATCATGGGAGTGAACGAAAACAATACCATAGAGACGATGAAAAATCCGACTTTTTTGTGAATTAAGAATTTGGTAAAGAAAAACAAACCTAACAAATAAACTGTAAATAACATCGAAAGCTCGAAACCAATTCGCGAATAAGTAAAGTGCCATGGAATAATTGACAAAACTAAAGCAGACCAAAAGCCGAGAGAAGATGAAGCTGCCTTTGGGCCAAGTCCGAACAACTCGGACAAGTTATTAGTCAATAAAAAGATTGCCAGTAAGCCAAGAATGGCGAAGATGGCAGGCGTAAGACGGACGGCTAAATCCAAACTAAGATTGGGGATAAGAGAGACGAGGGCTGTTGCGTAAATAGGTAAAGCTGTGCGAACGTCGGAAAAAGAGTGAAACTGTAAGGGGAGCCAATTCCCTTGATAGTCTCGGCCAGTCGATAAGAAAGAACGAACCTGATACCCCATGTCAACTTCGTCTGAAAAAAGACTAATCGGATTTTGAAGTAAGCCGTAGAGCCTGAGACTGGCGCCCAGGAGAAGAACTAAAAGTAGAGGCCAGTACCGGCTAAGAATGTTTTTTATTTTCATCTTGTCTTCGGATTCGTTTTTAATATTCTCAAGGCCACCTTCCCATCGGGAAAGGATATTTCTTTGATTATAGTCAAATTGTGATCTCTTATTTGGACTTCCGACATGGCCAAATAGTCTGCTACCAAGTACTGCTCTACTTCGTCGGTATCCGGTCCCCAGACAATACTTTTAACGGTAATATTCCCCAGTTTTTTGGTGTCGCTTCTGGTGAGGCTGGTGTAGTAATCTGCCACAGGGACTTCAAAGTTTTCTTGTTGATAGAGAACGGGGTCGTATTTGAGGAAAAACATCATCAGGATGTAGCTATCACCTCGCGAACTGTCAACCATGATAGGCAATTTTGGATCAAGTTTCTTGATATCTTCGACTACCATTTCCCAGCCATAATTCCAAAATTTGGAGTTGAAATAATCATTAAGGTAGAAAATAGAGATGAACATCCTGACCGAGGAATAAATGAGGAGAAGGGCAACCAGTGATAATTTCAGTTTTGAAGATAGGGGGGGTAGAATCTCCCGGAGTTTGACAAGACCAAAAGAAATAATAAGTATTTGGGGAATTACTAATGGAAGGGACCTAAGAGTTGAGTAAGGATCTCTCGTAAGAGCGGCCGGAACCGGTGAAATCAATAACAAGGTGAAGACGAAGTACTTAAAATCTTTTAGATACTTGTCTTTGATCAAAAAATATAAACCTATTAAATAGAGGGGGAACTGCCAAACAAAAAAAGTGCCCATACCTGGATAGGGTAGACGTGGGCCTGAGTCCCCCAAGGAAAACAGATACCGAGGTGACAGATATGAACTGTAAAGAGAGATGAACTCCCGAGCGGCTAAAATCTGAGGATTATTTATTAGGTCGTGGAGTAGACCAGTCCCTTCCTGATAACCCCAAGGATGTGGCCCTGAAGAAGCAAAAATATTTAGGGTTGAGGATCTGGCCTGGAAACCCGATGTCCCCATAATTTGAATAGTCGGAAGAAAGAGAACCATAGCCAAAGCAAGACTTGCGAATATAGGTAAAAGGTAGCGCTTTGAATTGGTAAGTAATGTTCCGGAATAACGAATGGCGAATACCAAGACCAATATGGGAACAATTATTATTTCTGCCCGGTAAGCCATCATGGAGATTACAAAAGAAAGGGCAGAAAGGAGAAATAGCCAGGGTTTCTTGAGAGCATTCAGAAGAAAGAAGGAACCCAGCAACAAGAAAAACAAGGCCACGTTGGTTTCGTAGGCAGTACGACTGTAGTTAATATGCCACGGAGAAAGAGCCAGGAGGAGGGAGCTTATGAGAGCGAAGTTATTGGTTATTGGTTCATGGTTATTAGTGCGTGGTGCCGGGTAGAGTTTTTGGGCAAGAAGATATAAGAGTGGAATAGACAATACCCCAAACAAAGCTGAGAGTAACCGAACCGAGAAAATGGATAGATCCAAAAAATGAATAAGGGGAACGAGAAGATAGGAATAAACCGGACTCTGAAAAGTAGAAAAGGAGCGGAACATAACGGGAAAACTTTTACCGTATTCGTCCAGGCCGGTTTTGTAGATAGAATAGGCGTTGTAACCAAGTGAGGCTTCATCCACATAGAGGCCTGTGGGGGTTTCTCCAAGTTTGTAAAAACGGAAGAAAGCTCCAACCAAAAAAGCCAAGAATAAAAGAATGGCCGGTAGGTATTTATTCGCTAGTTTCATTTATTTAAGAATAATTCGCGCCAATTCCATAACAGATAGCGGCAGAAATAAAAAGGAGAAAAAGAGATAATATACTGGAGGAAGCGTAAAGATTTTTTTCAAGCCGACCAAGCAAATGAGGGAGATGGGCAGATATAAAATCAGATCGAACTTGTCTTGATTGTTGATCATAGCAATGGAAAATATTCCGGCTAAGAGTGTAGACACTATCCACCGTCTATCCGTACTCTTGATCAAGAGATAGAGTCCAATCAAGAAGAGAATTATGGCCAGGAAAGGGAACTTGTGGAGATTTTGGTTTTCGAAAATTTCCCGAGGGTGAAGAGCAAAAAAATAATTGTTTGGATCCAAGGAAGTAAAAATATTGGCCTTAAACTTATCCTGAAAAATGTCGGTTTTGTTGTGATAAAGGCGGGCGAGATTCCTATTGGGGACAAGAGAAATCTTTTTGTTTAAAGTATCAAAGGCTAGAGGGTCAGGAGTAAAGATGGAGTAGGCGTAAAATGACTGCCAGGAAAAAAAAGAGCTAAATATCAAGAATACGGCGTAAATAACCAGAGACATTTTTTTGATATCAGACCAGTAAAAAAGAATAGCGACTATCGGAAAGAACAAATAGGCCGGATGGAGTAAGGGCAAAACCAGGTAAGTAAAATAGTGATATTGGTACTTCCGAAGATAAAGAAACCGGTCCACCAACAAAACTAAGGCAGCTAGGATAAAAATGATCGAGTCCGATCGATTCGATAGCACATACAAAAACGGCCAGAAGATGAAGATGAGGATGGTGGAAGTCCAAAATAATAGATTCTTCATATGGCTTGCCTGCCGGCAGGCAGATCTAATTGAATTATATGCGTTATCGATCGGAAACGGCATATAAGCCCGAGGACAGATTGAGAAAGGGTACGAAGTATCGCTGTTTGGAGGAGCCAAGAATTTCTTTGGGCAGGCTCCACGGACTGGCGATGTACAGATTGTTCTGACGGTGATCAAGGTCCGGCCAATTTATAGGGGTAAAAAGATAATTATCAAAATCGCTACCACCGAGTTTTCTCCGAGGATCGGAATTGTAAATATTTGGGTCGTACTGCGAATAAAAGAGGAAGTAGAGGTACGGAACACCGTAGGTATAGGGCCCCTGCGTGCCGAATTGAGGGTCGACGTAGACCAGGTCGTACTCTTCATGATGACCATGAGCAAAAATGGCCATTTGCTTCCAACCATAGGAACGGGTTTCCGAAAGCTCCACCGGGTAATGAAGTGTGTAGTAATCGGTAAATCTGACGAGACCCAACAGATAACCCAAAATAACGAAAATAACCAAGAGGGACTTGGCTAGTTTCGACCGGAAATATTCGAAACAACTATCAATTCCTATGGTAATAAGGATAGAGATTACTGGGACGATATTTAGAGTCCGTAGAGCGTGCTGGCTATTGTTGGTAATTGAGGCCGGTAATAAAGAGAAGAAAAACCAGCCGGTGAGAATGGTAGCGACCAAATGACGGGGATGGAAAGAAGCAAAGAAACGGCGACCAAAAAGTAAGACAAAAAAGCCGATGATTAGAAAAGGGTACTCAATAGCGTAAACAACCCCTTGCCCGGGATGTCCGGGTGTCGCTAGGCCTAGGCCGTTTGAAAGATAAAAATTGGTGGAGAAATATTCCAGGTATCTTTTGAACCATAAACCGCCTAGACCCATAGTGGAGGTAAGTGAAGACAGAGAGTGGGCAGAGAACTTCGGCAGAAGACCATTCGTAAAGTCGTAATCTTTTATCAGAAAAGTCATGCCGGCTCTAGAGGCACCTGGTCCGACGATGAAATTTTGGACAAAGAAGGCGGTGATGCCAACAAAAACAACTCCGGCGATCAAGAGAGAGACCTTATTCTGGTGGTACCACCCGGTAAGACTATGAAGGAAAAACCGGTAATCGGTCAGAATAAAGTAAATGTTAAGAAGAGGAACCACCACCTTGGCGGAGTGATAAGAGACGGCGGAAAGATAGGCAAAGACGAACATAAAAAAGAAATGACTCAGGCGGCCGGACTTTCTAAACTCAAAAACAAAGATGATATTGGCCAGCAAAAAAGTAAGAGCGATGATGGCTTCAAAGCCTGATCGGGAAAAAGGAACCAGCCAGGGTGATATGGAAAAGATAAAAGTGGCTAGATAAGACAAGTGTGAATATTTTTGATCAAAGATGTGGCGTCGGGTGAGGTACCAAACAAAAAAAATGTTTACAACAGAGAAAATAGCCACCGGAAGACGGACGCTTAGGTCATTCAGACCTAGCAGCCAAACAAAGGGAACTGTCAGATAAACAAGCACCGGCGCCTTATAGTCCCCGATCGATCGGAAAGAAACTGGGAAGGGGACTCCCCATTCGTCTTTACCGGTTTTTAAGATAGAAAACGCATTGTAACCAATGGCAACTTCGTCGATGGTTAGATGAGGTGGAAATTTGGTTAACCAGTAAAAACGGGAAAAAAAAGTAATTACTAGGATGATAACCCAAAATAAGATTTTCTGTTTGGTCATATCTTAAAGTAGGCCGTGACGTTTAGATGGTAGAGAAGATAGACGATGTTGGCGACTAGGAAACCAAGTTGGGTTTTTTTCGAAGTGGTGGAGTAGCCGAGGACAGAAAGTAGGGTGAGAAAAAAGAGAACAGCAAAACTGAAGACGAGCGCCTGGTCCACATAGATAAGACCGGTTAGTAAAAGGAGAAGACTAAGTGCCGAAAGAAAAAAGGCTAAATTACGGCCAGACATACCCTGATAAGCGGATCGAAAATAGCGATAAATAAAATAGATATCCCACGGAAAAAGATAGCCCAGTGGATAATATGGATCGAGCCAGTGCCAGAAGCCAGAGGCAAAAATGGCTACCGGTGATAAAAGTTCATTAAAGTTGGAAAGAAAGGAATGAGCCAGTTCCGACTTGTTGTGAACGAGACGAGAGATAATACTATTTTGAAAATCTGGGTGCTCCCCTCTTTGGGAGTTGATAGCATTAAGTAAACCCATATCAAGACCAAAACGTGGCCTGAGGATGATGAGAGCAAGGGTGATGAGCGCCAAGAAGGTAACAAATAAACCGTAGGACGGTTTTTGGAAAAGACTAAAAAGCAGATAACCGAGTGATAAGGAGAGAAACAAAAGAAAAGGCGATTGCCCGGAGAAGACAATAAATGGTATTAAGAAAAGATAGAGAAGGCCGAAGAAACCGATTTTGGGCATACCTATTTAAGGTGTCCCCTCCTCCTTGTCTGAAGAAGGTCAAATATAAGAAAAAGACTGACGCCCGCAAAAAGGCTTCTCACTGAGCTTTTCAAGAAAACTAGGTCTGTTTTGGCCATTAAAAGCTTATCGATACCGGGGAAATTATTTAAACTTTGATTGGCCACGGCGAAGAGACCTACCGAAAGAGAGTTGTCGAAGGTAAGGACGATAAAGACATAACAGGCAAGTAGTGTCAAATCGAGCCAAAGATTTCGCCACCGATTGGCGACCAACTCAATAATGATAAAAGGAGAAACCCAAAGAAACCACTGAGGGTGATAGTGAGTAACCGCAAAGAGAAGTAGAAAATAACCCAGATAATATTTCCATAATTTCTGAATCGGGTGGGAAGCTCTGAAAGCGTGTAAATAGATGAGGACCACTCCGAGAAGATAAGGATAGACGCCTTCGGCGGCAGTCAACATCCATTCCATATAGAACATCTTTTGTGATTTGGCCCCAAAAACCATGTACTTGAAAGCTGAAGAAGACAGAAAGGGAGCGATGGTGAGGAGATAAGGAGCTAAGCCGCAAAAGGTAATCTTCAGACGGTCCCAGAAATCTTTACCGGCAAAGATAATAAAAGGAAGAAGAAAAATGGGATATTGTTTGTAGGCGGCGCCCAAAGAAATCATGACAGCCGCCAAATAAAGATTTTTCTTCTTGGCGAAATAGAGAGAAAGAACTGTAAAGAGAGCCGGGATAATGTCAAACACACCCATGGAAAAAGTGGCATAAAAAGTGACCGGATTAAATAACCAAAGCAAAAAGGCCCACTTCTTTTGCCTCTCCTCGTCAAAGAGGGAAGCCAAAGCAAAAGCCATGCCGATATCGATCAGAAGATAAGGGAGTTTTAAGAGAATTAGATTAAAAGATAAATTGGGAAGTGCATATACCGACACTCCGCTCATCAAATCCAAAAAGAACTTTTCGGGAATAATCCACGAGAATAATTTGAAGAAACTACCTAGTGTGAAGTAGGTCAGAGGCGGATAAATAAAGATGTCTCCCACTCCGAAATTTTGAACCAACGGATGGGTCTGGGGAAGATTTACAAGATAGTCGTAAATGTTGAAGACGTTCTTGTATCCCAAAAAATAGCTGGACAGAACCTGGCCGGAGAGATCGGGGTGAAAAGTGAGGCCCATGATAACGAGCCGTAGAATAACGGCGACAATTAGAGCAACCCAAAGGGACTTGGTGAGTTTCATTTTGTTGATTTAGTATACCAAGTCCTGAGGAATGAAGAAGATATTTTGCTACTTGGTGGAACCCATTTTTTTCATAGTCTCTAATTAGCTTTTTTGTAGTCTGGTCGAGTCTTTCTTGATCACTTTTCTTAAATAAAGAGATCGCCATGTATCGTGATAATGTCTTGGCGACAAATGATCAAACAGCGCTGAGGACTTTGGCCCTGTTTGTCTCGGTTTGGGTCTTGTCTCAGGCAATTAAAAACAAGAACTTTCAGATTCTAGCAGTGTGGTTGTTTGGTTGGACTAACGCCGGTTTGGGAACAGCCGCAGGCCTTAGTCGTGAAAACGCTTACGCCTCAAAATGACCTGCCATTTGTGTCCGATCCAAAGAACAATGTTTAACACGGAGGAATATCTTGGACCATAATAGATTTTTGCGGACTTGAGTAACGGACTTTTTAGATGTGAAACGAAATTCCCACTGGCACCATGGACATGTTGAACTTTGGCTTTAGGGAGATAATAGACAGGCAGACCGTGAATATATAGTCGGTGGCAGAATTCTACATCTTCATAATAGAGGAAAAATCTTTCGTCCAGACCACCGACATGATCAACCACGGATTTTGGAATTAAAAAGGCGGCCATAACGGCAACTTCTACTTTGGTAACCGAATCACCCGGAACATATTTCTTGAAACAATTTTTACACCCGAAAAAATTATACCTAACCGCATTCCAAATCGTGGGAAATTTCGAGCACGAAGGCTGAATGCTACCATCGTTGTTTAAAAGCCTAGGGGCAACTGCACCCAAATTGGGAGTTTCCTCAGCAAAATCCAAGAGGTATTTTAGAGCCGAACCGACAAGACGGGTATCCGGATTGATAATGAGAATATACTCACCGTGACAAATCTTGATTCCCTGATTGATGGCTTTGGAAAAACCGATGTTTTCGGTATTTCTAATAACGGTAGGTTTTAGGGGATGCTCTTGAGCCCGGTCGGCTCCCTTGTCTCCGGGATAGTTATCAACCACAATAATTTCTTTGGTGATATTGTCGCGGTCTTTTTGGATGGAGTCCAAAAATGGAACGATAGTGTCCTCGGATTTGTAACCGACGGTGATGATAGACAGTTCAATCTTCATAAGGAGTATTAACTAAATGAAAAACTTCTGTATCAGATATGGAAAGGTTATATTTTTCTCCTTGGGACAAATAATCCTTGAGAGCAGTAAAAATCACTTTTAGATACCCTAGGTGTCTCAGTGAATTAATAACAAGAAAACCAAAATGGGAAATAAGCATTTTTGAATCGGAAATGTTTTGCCAAGTAAAAAGTAGCTCGTTTTTTTGCTTAACCAGGTCCATATATTGCTTATTTTTCAAACCAAAAGTTGATTCGTGATGGTGGACTACTTTGGGTTCCGGTGCCCAGACAATTTTGTAGCCGGACCGCCAAGCGCGCCAACCGATGTCGATATCCTCCCAATAGGCTGGACTGTAGATTTCGTTGAAACCGCCTAGCTTATCCCAGATAGAACGACGGAGTATACAGCTTCCACCGGAAGGCCAAGCCGAAAAATGAGGATGTTTTTTGTCCTCACCCCTGACAAACTGGAACTTGCCTGAGTGCCAAGATACTTGGGGCCAAGAAGAGTTCTCTTCATTGAAGTTGACCGCGAAAACTTTTGGATCTTGAAAATACTTAAGAGCCGACCGAATATAACCAGGCTTAGGGTAAACATCATTATTTATAAAGACAAGAAAGTCGGCTTTGGAATGAGAGACCCCTTCGTTAACTGATTTGGAAAAGCCAATATTTCGTTCATGGCGGACACAAATAACTTTGGATGCCCACTTCTTCAAATACTCAAGGGCATTGTCGGTACCGCCATCGTCGACCACGATAATTCTGTCAACCTCTGGAGAAGTCTTGAGAACTACCGGAAGATTTTTTTCCAAAAGCCACTCAGCGTTGTAAGAAGGAATGACAATATCAATGGTTGGTTTCATCCTGCCTAAAGTATATCAGGGCACTGAACGGTTCTAAGATCTCATCATCAAGAACCCAATAACCTGATATAGATTGACATA
>PFUC01000082.1 GCA_002789895.1 Candidatus Collierbacteria bacterium CG_4_9_14_3_um_filter_43_16 | reverse complement strand
TCGGTGTTTGTGGGGGGAATTAACTTCTCAAGAGACTTTATTTCTTCCTGAATCTTGGGATAATCTTCCGATGTTGTGCTCGTATATTGCTGGCCAGCTTTGAGGTACTGCAAGGCCAGAGGATATTCCTTTTTGAATTTATAGATAGCCGACATGTTGTAATAAGGGATATCCCAGTTTTGTTTGAGCTCAATTGCTTTGCTCATGAGTCTTAAGGCCTGCTCGGTGTCTCCTAGATTGAAGAAGAGGATACCAAATTGGAGATGAAGACGGGGATTTGTCGGGTCTAGAATTATGGCTTGATTGAGATGAGCTACCGCAAAGTTTTCGGCTCCGTCAGCGCTGCCTATAAAAGATTGGTAAATATCGGCCAGGTTTTCGTACGAGTTTGCGTTATACGGGTTCAGGGTGGCGGCTAGGCGACCGGCATCGATAGCTCGTTGCATGTAATCGGTGGCATTTTTCTTCTCCTCTGCGGTAGCATCCTTTTTACTGAGAAGACTGAGGGCGAGAGCTTTATAAAATTGTGAAAGGGATAGAGTATAATTGCTGTTGAATGGATTCAGCTGGGCGGCGTTCACTGCCTTAAGATAAGCCCCGGTAGAGTTTGTTTTGACCATGATTCCTGCTTGCCTGGCGGACACAGAGGCGGTGTAGGCCGGAATAGCATAGAACCAGTAAAGGGATAATAATAGTATGGAAGAAAGCGTCATTATCCAAGGAAGGACAAAGCCAGTGGGAGAAAATCGACGATCATCGGGAATATCGTGATAAATATTTTCCGGTTCTGATTTGGCTGAGATACTGAAGTTTAGGTCTTTGACGTCTTTGAAATTAAGAAGTTTGAACTCGAGCGTGATAGCGATAAGAGAAACAAAACCGAGAACTAAGGAAACTATTCCGATGGGGATGAAAACGAAACTAATGAGGGTGGAAAAAAGAGTGAGGATCATGAAAATAAATGAAGGGTTATCGAGGTTGGCCGATCGATGCTTGATTGAAAGAATTATGGGTCTGCTAAATGAAAAGAGAAAAGCAAGCGCTCCCACGATACCGGTGGTGGAAATTAGAGTCAGTAGAAAACTTCCTGATTCGACGAAGCGGAGGTTCCACAACGTATTGTCTAGGTTTAGATAGCTTGGTCGAAGACGAGTAAAAACAGCGGAATAGTTTTCTGGTCCGAAACCGAGGAGAGCTGTTTGCCAATTTTTGAAAGTATCGATGGCAATAGACCAGCTAGCACGATAAGGAAGTAGAACGATAACCGGTTGGCCGCTTTGAGGCAGAAGCAGGGTAATGTTAATGAGGCTGGCAATAATCATAAAGGTAGCCGAAGCAAAGAGAAGGGATTTGGTAAGCCAGCTCTTAGTGACGATTAGATACCCAATGGTGGAGATTAGGATGGGTAGGGTAAAGGCGAGGGCTGGAAGAATGCCTCCGGTAAGATTAAAAAACTGGTTGCTTAAGAGATCTGAAGGAACAAACTTTGAAAGTAAATTGAAACGTTGAAGAAGGGTGAACAAACTAAGTATTATTGCCGAAGAGATCAATCCAAAAATAATTGAATTTATCAAAGCGCGGTTTTTTTGTGAAGAAGTTGAAGTGATAAAAATGATGGAAAGGGCGGTAATGATGGCGGTCTGGCCAAAAAGAGAGACGTGCTTGGTGGGACTGAGCCAGATAGAAGAGATAATATTAGCCAGTGTTAAAATGACCAAAGGGAGCAGAGAGGGTGAAGTGGTGAAGGTGAGCTTGCCTCTAGTAAGACTACGGACACACCAGGCAATCAGAGAAAGGCTAGCCAGAAAACTGACTAAATAAAGTTTGTTGAAATTAAAAAAATCGGTAGTAATGGGCAAGAAGAAAAGCGGCACCAGGAAAGCTAGAATAAGTGGCACATATCTTAATATTTGGGTAGAGATTTTGTCTAGCATTTGGCGCATACAAAGATTTTAGGGATTTACAATGTAATAGTCAATGTACCGTACCGTGTCAGATGGAGTGTTGACGGAGAGGGACATCTGTCCCTCTTGTTTGCTTTTGACAGAGTAGATAGATTGGTCGTCAGGGCGAGGTGTCAAGTATATTTGACTAGTAGTTTTGATATCCTGATCAATCACAGAAACTTCGGTCAAACTCGCAGAGATGGTCGCGGTCTTATCCGCGATATTGTTGGCACTTTCGGGAAGAACGCTTGATGGGGTCGAGGCGGGAGCCTCTTGAGGCGCGGCTATTAGGGGGAGTTCGGAATGATTGTTTATTGGTTGTTGGATGGGAGTTGCGGATGGCGTAGGTGATTGACTTAAAATACCTTGAGGTAGAGGGGAAATGAGAGAGCCGGTAGGTTGGGAAGATAAATAACCGAGAACGATAAGAGTGGTGGGGATGAAAAAGAAGGCGCAAGAAGCCACGACAATGGCGACGGATATGGCCGAATGTCCCTTAGGGGGAACAGTGTTGGTAAACTCGATGATCACAGTTTTATTTTAGCACTTTATAAACAATCTTTATTATTTTGGGAATAAAAAACGCCCCTGCGAATGCAGGGGCGGGGGAAACTAGAGTGGTGTGGATGGAATTACCAGGACTTGAGCCACTCGATGAAGTTGTGCCAGTAAAGGCTGCCACCGAAGTCGGGGGCACCATCGACTTTGATATAGCGAACTGACAGATACGGCTGGTTGTTGCGCGCGTAAGCCGTGATAGTAACGCGCTTTCCTGGAATGGCTGCTGCAGCGTTTTTGGAATCGCCTGTGGCCAGAAGCCAGTAGGACTGGTTGTCGTCGCTTTGGACGTTGATGAGGCGCGAACCGCCGGACTCGTCGTTGACCCATTCGTTGGACAGAACTACACCGGTGACGGTGATGTCATTCGCGGTGTTGCTGACTGCCAAATCTTCTGCCGCCTTCGATCGGATTTTCATGTATTCGTTGAAAGCTCCTTGGAAGGTATCGGCTAGAGCATAGTCTGCATCGTTTTCGGCACGATCGAGGGCCACAAAACCGAAGCCGGAAATGCCGACATTGCCTTTGACATCTTTGTCAGTGAAGATACAGTAAACGGTGTTTGTCGGATTGTTGGGGTCCGTGGTGGCGATCGCATGCAACTCGCACTCGTCCACCGTCAGTTCCGAGTTGCGGATCTTTTTGGAGAGAGAAGCGAATTTGTCTTTGATGCTTTCGACCGACTTACCGGTCAGGGGGAAAATGTATCCCTTGCCGGTGCGAGCATTGACGGTGATAAGCTGGGTTATGGATGGATCCGCGCCCATACCGGTCACCGTTATCTGATACTCGATACCGTTGGGTGTAATGACCTCATTGTAGGAGTCGATCTGCACCTGCCCGTTGCTGTTTGGAGTACAGGACTTGTGGTTGGCGAACTTACCCCAAAGTTTGACTTGTTCCACCACCCAGTTGAGGGGATAGACGCGATCGAGGTAAGGAAGTTTGGTGGGGACGTCGGCGAGTGCGATGAACTCACCTTGGCTAGTGGTTGGGTCGAAGTGATACACTCCGACAGGTTGGACCGATTTGTAGCTGACGACATGAGCCATCAGGGTACCGGAATAGGAGGGGTCCAAAATCTCGTTCACTTCCATCCCGTCCATATCTTCGATACGGAAGTTACTCCCCAGCAGATAGTTGAAATAGACCTTGCGGTCCAGATCTTTGTTGAAGAGGCCGTCTTTGACGTAGACCATGGAATAGCCACGGCGGAAGTCGGCTTGCTGGGTATTGTCGATGGCGTTGACCAAAATGTAGCCCGGAACAGTGCCACCAGCGTTGCGAAACCCGAGTGCATGGGTAACCTTGAGGTCGACAATGTAGGTTGGGATATCGTTGACGTTCGTGAGGTAGGTTTGATTGGGTTGTAAATAATTACCAATCGCGACGTTCTCACCACCGCTAAGTTTGTTGCCCGCTTTGGTAAGGGCCGCACTGGCCGGAACTTTGATGATCTGGTCTAGGGAGGTAGCATGGAAAACCATGCTTTCCGGGGCTGGTTGCAGATCCAGCTGGCTGTATTGGGCTTTGATCCCAGCATCATCACACCAGCGAGGGGTTGTGCCCATAGGAATGACGATACCGGTGGAGACGAAGAGCAGAACTACAACAGTGATGCCGGTGATGACACCGTTCATGGTTTCTTGACTCGCACCGGCAATGGCACTCGGGATGATCGGGATGATCAAGTTGATGTAGATTATCAGCAGATACCCGGTCATGAAGTGGGTAAAAGGCACGGTGATCAACCAGATGGCGATCCAGTTGACGATCAGAGCGAGTACGCCGGTGATCGTGAGGGTAGTGCCGAGGCTGTTGTTGCGGCCGTTCATCAATTCGTAGATGAAGCCGGCCACGAGTGCCAGGGCGGTAAAACCAAGGATGTACAAGGTAGTCGACATTGAGTTCTCCTTTTAGTAACTGAGGCTGAGGTCCTCGTTGGGGGTGATGATGACCGGCAAGCTATTTTGAGCTGCCGGCAGATCTACAAGATTGGCCTGCGCCATCGCTATCCGCCAAACTCGCCCAGTTTCGTCAACAACATAGACGTAGTCCCATTGGCCTTCGATTATGAATGGCTGATAGATATTGAGGAAGTAGTGCTCGCCATTTATCTTCAATGCGACAGTGGTACCAGAGACGGATGCCTCGGTTAGACCGAAGGGCCGAAACTGTATCCAGACTTTTCGGTCGAAAACCAAGGAGTCGGTGCGATATTTTGCCTGACCGTTGGTGAGAAGAGCCAAGTTGATGACATTGGTTTGTTCTCGTAATCCCAGTGCCTCTTGCGAGGTGAGCCACTGTCCGTCCAGCCAAGGATTGGATGAAACGTTGGGTGTGACAGTGATCGAGATAGCCGTGGGGACAGTATTCCGAAGGGCAGGGTTTGAGTCTCGTAGATCCGAATTGCGATAGAAGAACCAGAAATAGGCGAACCAGACAACAAAGGCAGCCACAGTGAGGACCGTAAACCCAGCGACGAGTTTGTAGCCCAGAGTGCCATAAGCTTGTTGTTTGAAGGTCCGCTGTGGCGGAGTGTAGTACTCCGGAGACCGTGCGGTGGCAGGCATGTAAACATACCGATCCACAATCATGGTCCGAACTTCAGGCTGAAGACGTTTGGGCTTGGGTCCGCCACAGGCGGGACAGGCACCAATGTCGGTCAGCTTTTCGAAAATATTGCCACAATAGCGGCATTCGAACATGGGGAATTACCTCCTTTTGCGTTCTCTAAGTTGTAAAAGAACGATAGAATTCGTACTTTGATATTATACACCGATGATTACTATAAGTCATAAACCACCCGATGGGTTGGGTGGTTTGGGGAGAAAATTTGCCTATTCGCGGAGGTATAGTTTGTTTTGTGTATACCGGGCGACGTATCTGGCGATCGAGCCAAGGAGAAAGAAGATCAGAAATTTGATCTGGAAAATAGTCCAAAAGAGGTGGAAGAGAGCCTGTTGGAGACCGGTAAGGGCAAAAAGTCCCTGTTTTGGTGTATAATGGGCATATGAATACTATACAGTCTCAACTAAAGTTGAATTTACCTATGCCGATGAAGATACATGCGGAGGATAGAGCCAGCGCCTTTGGAATGACGATGGCTGCGTATATCAAACATTTGATAGCCAAAGATATCGAGGAGCTGGAGAAGAAGCACAATTTGTGGGCTGACGAGGCTAGGGCAGAGTATAAAGCTGGAAAGACAAAAGCGTTGAGCTCAAAAGAAGATATTGATGAGTTTATGAAACAGTTTTCAAAATGAGGGTAGTCCTCTTTAATGAAGTCTATTAGCGGTATGGAATTAGCAAGGGAACGCTGGAGTGAGAACTTAAGGAAGATTAAGCCGGAGATAAAAAGCTTGTATTACAAGGGCAAGATCGACTTGCTGTTGGATGAGAGTCCGAAGCTCGCAATTGTGGGGTCCAGACGGATGACGGAGTATGGCCAAAGGGTAATTGAGAAATGGATGCCTATGCTGGTCGAGCGAGGTGTGACGATCGTGTCCGGCTTTATGTACGGGGTAGATCAGACGGCGCACCAGACCTGTATTGAGAATGGAGGGAAGACGATTGCCGTTTTGGGGTGGGGTATTGACTGGCCGGTATCTAGGGAGGACGAGGATTTGTACCAGAAGATATTAGAAAACAACGGTTTGATGGTGTCTGAGTATGAGGGGGAGACGGCTCCATTGCTATGGTTTTTCCCTCAGAGAAACAGGATTGTGGCCGGGATTTCGGACGCTGTACTGGTAGTGGAGGGGTCGACGAAATCCGGAAGCATGATTACGGCGCGTCTGGCTAATAGATTTGGTAAGAAGCTCCTGGCTTTACCGGGGCAAGTGACCAGCCGAGTGGCGGAGGGGACAAATGGTTTAATCAG
>PFUC01000060.1 GCA_002789895.1 Candidatus Collierbacteria bacterium CG_4_9_14_3_um_filter_43_16 | reverse complement strand
TTTTATAGCTCCCATGTTGCTTTCCTAGATATATATACCCAGTTGTCGCGTTTTCATCCTCTAAAGGAAGTTTGTCTCCCGATTTAAGGATAATTGAGTTACATATATTTACGACATCTTTATATCCGTGCTTATCACTAGTGTATTCTAGGATAGTCTTTGCCAGCTCACTAGTTAAACCAAGTTTGCTATAAAAGGTTGTTGAATCTGGAAAACTGCGATCGTTGTGATGCTTAACATCTAATATGCCTCTTGTTGGCCACTTTCCTTTTTCACGAATAGCTTTGATAAACATGTTACATAGTTGAGTGTGGCTATACTTGGTTTTATCAAATTTATTGGGAGTTAATCCTGCCTCTAGAACAAGCTCTCCATAGTTGGACCAATATCGTCTTCGGTCCATTATTCCTATATTTGTATTCTCAAACAAAACCTTTTCACTTGGAGTTTTGCCGCCATTTTCTTTGGCAAACTTTTGAAGTTTCTTAATTATTTCTTGCTTGGTCAACATATGCCTATATTTTATATCTTTGGTCAGAAAAATGCGACCTAAATTGATATACTACAATTACCGAATGATCTCTGTGGTGAAGGTATCTTACTTTTAGAGAACTGACGACACAAAATTAGTGATTCGTCTTAGCCGTGGGGATCGATTTTTTGATTATACTCATAACTGTCTTTTCAATTTGAACCGGTACTTCTAGCATTAAATAAAGTTCAGTCGAAACCAGATCTTCATAAGTTAGTAAGGCTGGTTGACCCTTTTTAATATTGATTGTTTTTTGAGAAAATTTAACAGATATAGTTGATCCCCCTTGTATCACTTTACCAATTTCTACCTCTTTTCCATCTTGCGTGTACAAACCCATCTTCTTGATTGGGATCTGCAGTCCTTTTTTTGAAATTGCCTTGTGATGTTCATAACAATTTCTTAATAAATTATATGTCGTCATATATTTGACAAACTCTGAAGGAAAATCTCCAAAATGCTTGAGTTTGTCTTTCATTTCTTCTTTAGTTTGACTGCAATAGTTCATTATCTCTTCGTTAAGGATACTTTGATAATAAACTTGTGCTTCTTGAATACTCATGGGGTGCGGTACACGTATTTTCTTCTTGCTTAAATTGATGATCGCTACCATTTGATCCAAGTAATCATTTACATTCCGCATCATCGAGATATATGTCTTAATTACTTCATAATCGATCAGTCCCTGGTCCATTGTTGGCATTACGCTTTGAAAAACAAAACCCTTTGATTCATGATTTTGAAATTTTGCAAAAGATTTGTCATTTATCGAAGAAATTAAAACTCTTAAAGAAATCATGTCCGCACCCAATCTGGCACGAAATTTATCTCGAAAATATTCGAGCTTAATATTCATTGAAATACTCTTAGGTTGTGCTGTTTCCATTATCAATTAAAATCTAACTTGACTCATAAATTTATTTAACTACCATTTGGACTAGGTATCCTAACAATAGTTGGTCAGGTTCGATTCCTATCACCGGTATTGTAGCTCTCCAGGCTAACTCAATTTTTGGTAAAAATTGAGGCTCGAACCAGAGAAAAGGCTTTTTTCTTGGCTAAAAACAAAAAAGCCGGACGTTTGTCCGGTTTGGAGCTGGTAACCGTAATTGGCTCGGACCTATTTAGCCAGGACGAGTATATCAAAGAATATCTACTTGACCCAGATTTACCACTTATTTTTAAAATAAAAATCGGTCTTCGCTATTGGGTTACAGCTGACCTAATTTTACAACTAAATATCTTTAAAGACTATCTCGGGAAAATAAATCCATTTTTATTCCTGGAGGTATTTGGTAAACAGCGAAAAGATCGAAAAATATGCTAGTATTTGGTTACCGAATGGTCTTTGCGGCGAACGTACCTTTTTAGGGAGCTGATGGCACAAATTGTGATCCACCTTAGCCGCAGAGACCGAATCTATTTAGCACCGACGCCGATTTTATCGTTGATATTCCACTTAGGAGGATAAAAATACTCTATTTTGCCGTTAGTCTGTTTATAGTGCGTTTTGATTCTTGTTCTATTACTTTTTAAATCTGGAAACTTTGCTCTCGAATATTTATCCGTTTCACAAAACCATCCCTGGCAATCAATTGCATGCATTGGTCTTCCCCACAGGCTTTTAAAATTTAATCCAAGTCTTTTGAATTCTTTTTCCTGATTTTCAACCATAAATTGAATGACATATTCATTACTTTTTCCTTCAGTATCCAAAAAACATTTTTTAACACCTCTTTCGGCTCCTGGTCCCGCAATCGTGAAGTCATTTTCATCAAAATCAAAAACCTCTGAATAATTGAAATCGATGGCAATTTGGTATGCCATAAAATTACCAATCAAAGGCAGTGTTCTTAATTTCTCAAAAAGCTCTCTGAGTGTTTTTGCCTTCAACAATTCTTTAGAAAAAACATCTTTTTTAAACACACTTTCTAAAAGAGTCAGGTGATTTTGGTGCTTCTTATCAAATCCAAACGATTTATTAGCACAAAGGATAAAGGCATTACCATAGATAGTTCCATCATTTAACTTAATTTTTTCTAAAGCATTGGAATAATTTTCAAAATTAAAATTTTTCAAACTAATTTTTCCTAATAGCTTCTCTAGTTCGATCCACGTCTCAACTTTGTTTAGCAAGCGGAAAAGAAATATTCTGAATAATATGTCTTCTGGCGAAAGATGGTTTTTATAAATCACATTCTTTATCAAAAATTGAGACACTCGATCACTGGCTCTATAGACGTTGCAAAATTTGTAACTCTGATAAATAGGGTCATTTGTATATGGAGCAAGAGAACCAGAAAGCTTTTTATAGAAAATTTCCTGTCTTTCAGCAGCAGTTTTCCAATAAGTGTCAAAAACATCTTGACGTATTTTCATCATCGTTATTTTACTCTAAATTCACTATTCGGTTTAGGTCCGACTCCGGTTACCGGTAAACATTTTTCCAGGCTAAGGATAAAACGTCAAAAATAGTGGCTAGAACTCGGGAAAAGATTGATTTCTTGAGGAAAATTGGAGAAAACACAAAACCATTTCGCTATAGAGCGGGATAGGGGAATCGGACCCCCTTCTCATCCTTGGGA
This sequence comes from Candidatus Collierbacteria bacterium CG_4_9_14_3_um_filter_43_16, assembly GCA_002789895.1. Taxonomy (GTDB): domain Bacteria; phylum Patescibacteriota; class Microgenomatia; order UBA1400; family MFAQ01; genus UBA10133. Next base: position 5,153 of record PFUC01000060.1, on the reverse strand, counting down.
AGGATGCATTCTACCGGTGAACTAATCCCGCGATGGGATTATTTTAAACTATTCATAGTCATAATGATGAATGGGGTTAGACTAGGCTGTTAAACGATGTGTTTTGTACTAGAATAGAGAGTATGGTGGGTAGATATAGAGCAAGCAAAGAAAAAAGTAAATCAAGATATTATGTACTTCTCTCAATCGTCTTTGTGATTGTCTTGTTCAAATGGGGAATCCCCCTTTTTATCCAAGTGGTGGCCGGTAATGGATCCCCCAGGCAAAACACCGATAAGGATTTGATCCCCCCCCAGGCACCAACACTATCAGCTCTCCCGGAGGCAACCAACAGTGCCTCTTTGTTGGTAGAGGGGTATACCGAAGCAAGTACCTCATTGGATTTTCTGGTAAACGATCACCTTTCGTTAACCGACAAAGCTAAAGAAGACGGGTCTTTCTCATCTATCGTCACTCTTGATGCTGACTCTAATAGAGTCCAGGTAAGAGCTACTGATGAGGCTGGGAATATAAGTATTTCGGAGGTAGAAATAGTTCAACTTGACCGTAAACCAATCGAAATCACGATAACTTCCCCAAAAGACGGGACAGAGTTCTTCGGTAAAAACAAGCAAGTTGTCGACATTAAAGGAGAGACTAATAAAAAAGACTCCCAAATAATCATAAATTCTTCTTTTGTGGTGATCGAAAAAGACGGAAATTTTGTGCAACGGATCCAACTACTGAATGGAAATAATGAAATAAAGGTGGTGGCTTCCGATAAGGCAGGAAATTCGACCGAGAAAGTGTTTAATCTCGTTTATACTCCCTAAGCGGGAGAGCTAAAACAAGCCAGAAAGCAAAGTTGATCCAGATATAGAAGAAGCTATTGTTAAATAGGCTATGAAATAGCAACACATAGAGAAATATGTTTTGGGGTAAAGATATTCCCCGAAGGCATTTATTTAACAGATTAATAAAGAAAAGCAATCCAAGTAACCCTGTGGTAGCGGCCACAAAAAGATAACTATTGTCAATCTGGAATCTGGAACCGGTGAGATCTCGAAGAGTGTTGTAACCCCAACCAAGTAGCGGTTTCCGAACAAATAGGCTCACCCCTGATTCCCAACTATCAATCCTAGAGAAAACAGAAAAAGTTCGAAAAAGGTTCACTCCTTCACCGAACGGTTTGGGAATCAGCCAAACCACAATGACCAGACCAACAAGAAAAAGTATTAGGGAAAATTTCTTTTTTCTGCCCAGTAAATAAACTATGCCCAAAGCAAAACAGAGATAAGAGGCTCGTGAAAAGGTCAAGGCTAGCAAAACAATTAAGGGAAGACTTACCACCCAGTGCCCCAAAGAGATAAAGACTAAGGCAACACCAGCTAGAATTGCTCCGGTGAAATTCGGATCATAAAATGACCCGACCAGACGAAAATAATGATCATCAAAACCGATCAGTTTTAAATATCTCATGTCGGGGAAAAATAGGTACTGAAAGATACCCAGAACACAGAAGAGAAGAAAAGAAGAAACTACTGATCCCTTGATTTTTTTTGGCTGGAAAAGTTTAGCGGCGAAGTAGACTGACGGATATACAAACAAACGAACTAAATAGAGCATTGAATAGGTGGAGCCACCGATGACCAATGACTTTAGATTCATCACCAGGGAGAGAGTGGCTATCAGATTAAAATAAATTAGTGGCCTGAGCAACGGATCAGAAACTACTTTCTTCCACGCCTTCTTATTTAACAAGAGTGAGAGGGTGAGTAGGCCAACAAGAAAGTCGAGCAAATATATGTTTGTTGAGAGCCCTGGAACGGAAAAGGCCAACAGCTGACCAAAAGGCCAAACAAAGAGACTGAGAATTAACAGTAAATAAGTCATTTATTCAGTTTGAATATTTGTATTTGTAAGTTATTTTGGTGAAGCAGTTGACCGTCTATCTTTTTTGGATCAGCCCCTATCGTCACCAAGTAATCATACCCGGACCAGTTTGAAACCCAAGAAGTATGGTCAAAATCTCGAGGGAAATAATAAAGGTTGTGAAGCTTGTCCACCAAGATCTTGCTTCCTTCAGGAAGCTTTGCCACGTAGCCGTCTGAATCTATGAAAGTTCCCGGTAATCGGCTAGAGTAACTTACCAGAAAGTTATTCCGATCTACAGAGCCGGTAAGTACGGGAACATACTTGGCCATGGCGATTAACCTAAGCGACAAAATAAAGAAAGCAGAAAGAACAACGGAAAACAAAAAGAGCTTTCTCCACAACGAACGATGAAGGGACTCAATAAATATAATGGCTGTTATAGCGAGGCTGGGTAAATAGGGCAAAAAGAAACGCGTAGAGGGGGGGTTTATCATTAGAGTGAGAAAAGTTCCCGATAAACCCACCAGGGCAATTTGGCGGAGAGCTTTGTTCGGATATTTTAAAGAAAGAATTGCCATAACAAAAATAATCCCCACGACAGGAGAAATAAAATCATCGAATGGGTGAGTCAGATAATATGGTGCCAACAACAAATGCTTGAGGGCGAGGCCAAATCCTGCAAACGAATTTTCAACAAGGCTACTAAAAATGGGGTAGATAGGATTGCTGGTGAAGTGATAGGCGATAATAAACCAGGGAAAAGATACCAAAAGAGCCGGAAAAATTATCTGTGGCCCAAAAATTATTGAAAAAATTGCCAATGACCCGAGTGAAAACCACTTGGTACCAATGGCTAGACCTAATAACAAACCCCCGATTTTCCATGAACCACGAAGACTGTAATAAAGTGCTCCTACCTCTAATAAAGTTCTGATCAAATCGATATACGCACTACCTGACTGCCAACTAACCAGCCAGGTACAATAAAAAAGAGAGACACCGGCAAGTTTCATGGGTTTGGATATTTTGTGTCCCGACAGTATCTTCCAAATGAAAACCGCAGTTCCCACTCCGGCTAAATATTGAGCCATCTTTGGTCCGGCGGTGCCGAAGTAATGAAGTAAAGGAATAAAAATAGTTTCGGCCAGTCGGGGCATAACGGAGTAATAAAGCAACCCACCGGGGAAGTACCACTGATGTTTAAGAAGCCACAACTTGGGAAGCGTCAAATGATACCAAAGAGCATCGAACCCCATTTCCGGGGTAAAAACCAACATAAAGTTAAGGACCAACAAAAGAATTATGGGTATTAGAATTGCAAATAATATGAGATTGCTTCGTTCGCCTAAGACGACGCGCAATGACAAACTGCTTAGTTTTTGTTTTCCCATTGAAAAACTCGAATAGATAGTGATTGAACGGCCATTAAATAGGCTAGGAATAATCCGACCAAGCCATCGAGAAAACCAACCCGAAAATAATAATTAAGTTTAAATTTTGCCATTGGGTATACCAGTAAACGAAACCAGGAAAAGGGCTTTCCTTCCAACACGAGTAGTTTCGAATCAATTCGGCCATACTGGTCGACACGGGAAATAAACTCAGAAATAAAATGATCTTTATTATGATAAAGAGGTGACTTGAGCTCCCCCACTCTCCCCTCAATGTCCCAATTTTCGTGCACTTGTCTATTAAATCTACCCGAATGGCGACGCCCTAGTCTTATAATCTTGATGTTCCCAGTTTCTCCGTGCCTTAACGGCAGGTGATAGACAACGTCCTGCCGTTTGAGTAAGAAACCCGAAAACTGAGCATGATCGATCACTTCTATTATCTCTTTTCTCAGCTCGCTCCCAATATATTCATCGTCATCGACAAAAAGAACCCAGTCCCCCTTGGCTTTTTGTAATGCGAAGTTTCTTTGGGCAGAAAAGTCGTTGTTTAAGGGGCGGTAGAAGATTTTTAGACGTGAAGTAGTAGAGATGGATTCCGGGTCGGAGCCCGGAATGACAGAGGAAGAATCAATGATGAGGAGGATTTCGTCGACAAAAGAAAGTGATTCCAATAAAAAATGGTTTAACTCCGATTTTTTTGATAATACAACTACAGAAATTTTCATTTATTTAGTATTTTGCGACTAACGATGTTTCCAGCTCTTAATGAAGGGATCTCTATATAGTGATGCACAAAAAGTGAAACCAAAGTGGCTATGAATAGAGACAGTACAAAAAGAGCCATATGAAGCGGAAGATAGGAGCCGGAATAGGGAAGATTCGGCAACCAACTAAACATCAATCTCGCCAGAATATATAGAACGGTGAAATGAACCAAATAGAGACTATAGGAAATCTTCCCGAAAAATAGGAAGATTTTTTGGTCAAGGAAACCAAATATCTTAATTTTGCCGTTGTAAACAATGATCCCGATTATGAACCATGAAATAATGCTTTCGACCAGACCGCCAAAGTATTCATCGCTAATATAGCGGATCATTAGAAGCAATAACAAACCGATGAATACAAGAAGATTAATTAGCCACCCAGGAATATCAGTAAAGAGACTTTTAAACTTAGGAATGATCAAACCTAAATAAAACATGTACAGATAGCGCAAGTCCCTAAAACCGTTAAGGTTAAATACGGTAAAACTAGCGAAAATTAATAGTAAAGAAAATATCAGATTGGTTAAGCGGCCTGTTTTTCGGGACATTTGATAGAAAACGGGCATTATAAAGGAGGCGATCAAAATTACTCTGAGTGTCCACGTAACTCCTCCCAGATAAGTATGAATAAAGAAAAAATTGTTGAGAAACTCTTTAAAAGTCATGCTGAAATTCATCCACCAGAGATACCAAGGGGAGGCGTAGAGAAAAACTTGGTAACGGAAGCCCATTCTCATGTAGATAGCTGTCACCAAAATAACTACTATGTAAACCGGATAAAGACGAAAAAGCCGCTTGAGGAAGAAACTCAGAAAACCAGTTAGTGAAAATTCGAGCCGCCTCATTGATTGACCCAGAACCATACCCGAGAGAATAAAAAATAGAGTGACGGCGGCTCCACCATTGCCTATCAACATAAAAAGCTGTTGAAGTTTTGCCTGAAGATTTGTGAAGACTAGATAATTTTGTCCCCAGACGTTAGCATATGCGGGAATGGCCACAACCAAAAAGGAATGGTTCAGTGCCACAATCAGTGAGAGTAAGCCTCGCAAACCATCTAATTTGGTTATTCGTCCGTTATCGGTGTTTTGCATATTTTAGGTAGTGATAAGACCAAAGCAGATAAAGGTAGGGGTAG
>PFUC01000021.1 GCA_002789895.1 Candidatus Collierbacteria bacterium CG_4_9_14_3_um_filter_43_16 | reverse complement strand
CAATAGTTCGTCCGCCGCCTCCTCCATAATTTCGTCCAACACCTCCAGCTCGTCCTTTCCGAATTTATTTAGCACATAATCTGACCCCGAACCGGCATACTGAGTCTGTTCCCGATTGTCTGCTCCGATTCTTACTCGTAAAAAATCTTTACTTGGCATGCTAGCCTCGACTGAACTAACTCCATTGTGTACTTTTGGGCCGACACCTTTCTGAATTTTATACTCACCCAATTTCAGATCAAGATCATCATGCACCAGAATCACATCCCCCACCTTCAGCTTATAAAAATCCATAATTTTTCTGACCGCTCTTCCGGACTCGTTCATAAACGTTTGTGGCTTTGCAAACAGCACATCTTTGTCTCTATATACCATTGCTTCAAATTTTCCTTCCAGCGAGAACCTTGCTCCACCCGTAAACCGGTCTACAAACATAAATCCAGTATTATGTCTTGTATTGGCGTATTCATTGCCGGGATTCCCCAATCCAATTATTAGTTTCATTTATGTTTCAATTTTATCCTTTATAATCCACTTATGATAGTTTCCAAGAAACCCTTTTTTTCAGTAGTTATTCCCGCACTCAATGAAGAGAAATATCTTCCCCTTCTGCTTGCTGATTTAGTTAGGCAAACCACACATGACTTTGAGGTAATTGTTGTTGATGGTGTCTCAAAAGACAGAACTGTCGAAAAAGCCAAGTCATTTATGAACAAACTTTCTTCCTTAACCATCCTTTCTTCTAGCGTTCGAAATGTTTCCGTTCAGCGAAACCTGGGCGCCAGTCAGGCTACTGGAAAATATCTTCTGTTTAACGATGCCGACAACAGACTCCCTGAATATTTTCTCGAAGGAGTTAAATACCAGCTTCATGTTAATCCGTTGGACCTTTTCACCAATTGGTTTATTCCCGATTCTAATACCACCTCAGACAAAGCGGTTGCAAGTTATATGAACATTATGGTCGAAACAGCCTCACTTCTCAACCAGCCGGCAGCTTATGGCGCCCTTATCGGTTGCCGAAAGAGTATTTTTAAGAAAACCGGCGGGTTCAATCCTGAAGTTGGTTTCGCCGAAGACACCGATTTTGTAAATCGAGGTTACCACAAAGGATACTCCTTTGGTGTTATCCACGAACCACATTTTGTTTACTCCTTCCGCCGCTTTCGAAAAATGGGCAAACTTAAGATGCTCCAAAAATACGCTGTTCTTAATCTAAAATTTCTCACCAATCAAAAGGTTAATCAAAAAAAAGAATATCCCATGGGTGGAGGATACCTTGAAGAAGAGACTCGAATTACCTCTGATCTTACAAATCTCATCCGGTCTGCTTTCAAGAAAAGCGCCAAAAAAACCAAAATCACTGATCGTCTTCGTGCTCTTCTCAGTCTTGAAGAAAACCAATCCTAAGCTAACATCAATTGGATTCCTACAAACATCGCGTAGATGCCCACCAACACGGCCCCCTCCCATCTATCCAATTTGTGTTTTGACTTGGTGAATAACCAAAACAACCCCAAAATAGTCATCAAAAACAATCCGGAAATACCCTTTTGAAGAGGGTCGGTATAACCAATTGGACTGATCATTACGATTATGCCCAGTATCAGAGTCGAGTTGATTACCACACTCCCCAAAATATCACCGAGTATTAGAGATATCTCCCTTTTTTCCGAAGCCACAATTGTTAACACCAATTCTGGCAAGGTTGTGCCTATGGCTAGCACTATTAACCCGATCCAAAAAGAGCTCACACCCAACGATCCCGAAACTTTTACAGCCAAATTAACAAGCATCAAAGCACTCACGCCTAGAACTCCCAGCCAAGATATCAACTTAAACGCCTGAACAATCGAATTCATTCTGGTTTTTACACGGTGTTTTATGATTTTTCTTCCGGAAATCTTAAGGGCTCTTAATGGAGAATTTCCCCTTCGAACCAGATTGTTTGCATACAGTAGATAAAGAAATATTAGTACCAATCCATCTAGTCTCGTAAGTTTCCCGTCAGTCATCAACAAAAAAGGCATCATCACCATTCCTGCCGTAATCCAAAGTTCGTTTCTTAAATACTCTCCAATTACCGGAATAGCTCCGAATACCAATGCCGCTCCTCCAATAATCCAGCTTAAATTTGCTAGATTAGCGCCAACAATATTCCCTAGTGCAATTTGTGGTTGATTGCGAAGAGCCGCTGCTATTCCAACAAACAACTCTGGGAGTGAGGTCGAAAACCCCACCAGCACTGTCGCCAGTACCAATCTACTTGTTTTGATTTCCCTCACTAGCTTCTCAAAAATATCAATCATGACACCAGACGACACTACGATAACCAATATCAAAACAACTCCCCACACAATATCCAGTAACATACCTTCATTTAATCACAATTCAGTTCATCTTTTTCTTCTCTTTCCTACTTCGATCAAAATGGGCACAACAGAAATAGATACGATCATTAGGGCCACGTAATGAAAGTTCTCTTTTACAAAAGGGAAATTACCAAAGACGTAACCACCGATTAAAAAAGTAGTTACCCAAGAAATACCACCAATAACGTTATAAAATACAAATTTTACATAATGCATTTTACTAATTCCGGCCACAAATGGAGCAAATGTTCTAACTATAGGTACGAATCTGGCAAGCACGATTGCCTTACCACCATGTCTTTGATAAAACTCTTCCGCTTGCTCCAAATACTCTTTTTTGAAGAGCTTACTTCGTCCGTCAAAGATTTTTTTTTCAAGCTTATCACCGATGAGATAATTTACGGAATCGCCAAGAATGGCCGCCGCCGCCATCAGCAGATAGAGAAACAATAAGTCAAAAGACCCCATCGCCGCCAAAGCTCCTGCCGCAAACAGCAAAGAGTCGCCTGGCAAAAAAGGGGCTACTACCAGTCCCGTTTCCATAAAAATCACCAAGAAAAGAATCAGATAAGTCATTGTGCCGTACTGAGCGATAACTAAAACCAAGTTCTTATCAATATGCAAAAAGAAGTCCAAAAGTAATTTTAAAATCTCCATCCCTTTATTGTATCTTAGGACATTGATAGTTTGGCTATCTCTTCTACTTCTTTCCAAGTAGTTGCCTGCTTCGGCCCCTTGTCCTCCCTAAATTTCACTAGACGAGGAAATCTCAAGGCCAAGCCACCGGCGTGATTAGGACTTTTAGTTATTTCATCCGCAGCGATCTCCACCACCACTGACGGTTCTACCCACACATCAGGCACCAAAGCACCGGTCACCAAATAATTATTTGGCTTTATTTTCACTTCTAGCTTGTCTAAATTTTTCTTCAAACTTCTAAACTCTTCATCGGTCAGCCCAGTACCTACTTTTGCAATAGACACCCAAGCATCGCCCTTTTGCAGACCTACCAAAAAGGCCCCGATTCCAAATCCGACCCGTTTTCCTCTACCCAAGTAATATCCCAAGATTATCAGATCCAAGGTGTCGGACAACTTTCCTGACGTTCCTTCAGCCTCTTTGATTTTTACCCAGTTCCAGCCCTGTCTGCCGGGCAAATATTCTCCATTCCACATTTTGATTACTGCCCCTTCAAATCCTTCTTTCAAAAATTTATCGTGCATTTTTTGCACTTCAATAGGATCATCGGTTTTGTAATATTCATCAGTTACCAAAGTATCATTTCTTTTAATTACTTCAGCCAGCACCTTTCTTCTTTCAAAATAGGGCTTATCAATTAAACTTTTGCCGTCTAAATTCAAAATATCAAAAACAAAAAAACGTAAAGGGATAACTTTGGCTGTTTCCGCTACATCATGCTTTCTTTTTCTGGTGATAGTAAGCTGAAAGGGTAATATTTTTCCGGTCTTATTGTCGTATCCGACCGCTTCACAATCCAAGATGACTTCATCTGCCTTGACCCATTCCTTCATCGAGTTGAGTTCTGGGAACATAGGACTCGACTCCTCCAAGTTTCTCGTATACGTCCGTATCTCATTCTTTGATCTATTAAAGTGGATCTGCACTCTTGTTCCGTCGTACTTCCTCTCCGCTGCCACCATCCCCATCTTGTCCACTATTTCCTTATAGTTATTCAATCTCTGGCACAAAGCCGGAACTACCGGGACGCCAGTCTTCACTTTAATATTTTTCAAACCGGACATACCTTTCTCCTTAACCACTTTTGTGATGTATCCTGAATCCGGATAAATCTGGAAGGCATTATCAAGTTCTTTCCGAAGAGTTTTTCCACCACTGGCCATCTGTGATAGCGCGTCAAAAATAGTTTTTTCCGAAAAGCCGAGACGCAGTTTTCCTACTACCATTCTGGCAATGAACTTTTTCTCCAAACTTGAAGTTGTGAGCAGCAACTCCGACAATCTGGCCACCTTCCGCTCTTGACTTCCCCCACCACCTTCATCTGCCATTATCTTCAGCTTCTCAAAAACCTCAATTATCGTATACTTCACCGAAGTGTTTCTTTTGAATTCCAATCCTTCGACCAGCAAACCAACATCTCCTTTAGTCTTATATTTATTTTCCACTTCTTTGGACGGCAAACCAGTCCCTTCAGTCACGCTCCGTAACACCATCTTTGTGGCCATATTAAATTCCTTTTTATCAAAATCAGGACCTAATTGTCCCAAAGTCAAGTAAATTCCTTTATCAGTTTCTTCCGCTTTCATCTCCTCAATCATCTCGGCAAGAACTTTGGTAATCTCAAGACGTGAAGATATCTTTTCCAACTTCTCTAAATATCCCGCAAAATCTTTGAACAACATATTTGTAGTATATCAACGATAAGACTTGGCCTTTCCCATTACGTAAAGAGCTCCTTTAGTTTTACCCTTCTTACGGATCAGCTTTTTGTCTATCAGATCTTTTAGATCTCGCAAAATGGTGTCATCAGAAACCATCGGCAACACATTTCTAATCTCTTTTATCGTCATTTCATTTTTCAATGTTATTTCTTCCATTATGGCGATCTGTCGTTCCGACAAGGATATAACCCGACCCCCATCAGTTTTGAAGATGGGTGTGTCGCCCACTAAATTCATTACTTTTGTTTGGACTTTTCCCGCAGCTTCTGAGAGGCATCTACTCAAATACTCCAACCAAACAGTTAATTCTCCCCCGTTTCTCTCTACTGAAGACACAGCTTGTTGAAAGCTATCCTTGTTTTTTAAGATATCCTCTTCCATCGATAAAAGCTTCTTAAAACCAAACCCTTCCGACGAGAGTATCAGCTGATAGAAACATAATGCAGTTAACGTATTATTTTCCGTATAAGGGCAAATCCGCATTATTTCATAAAACATTATGCCCGCTTTATTCATCGGATGAACTTCATTTTTGTTTGTGCTTTTGTACCACCCCATCAGATCTTCTATTTGAAAGGGCACTTCGACCGCTAACGGAGGAACGGCAGTAAATCCATCCGCTTCTCTCTCACGCCAACTACCAACCTCATTTGGCGCCACCAATCTCTCTCCCAGCAAGGTGTTGGTTTGTGACAGCTCCTTTTCTCCATAAACTTCGTGCTTGAACTTTCCGGCCAAGAAAGCCAACTGTTCGGTTAATCTATTTACGTTTAACAGATTCAATACTTGTTGAATGTCTTTCTCCTTTCCTATAGCTCCGGCCCTCATAGCCACTTGGGTTGCCTTGTCGTCTCTGCCTGGCTCGTCTTTTACAATCTTCGCCACATCGTCCAAGCTCAAATCATTCGCCGAAAATCTTGACATTGAATAAATTTTTCGTATCAGATTCTCTTTTCTTAATCTTTCCTCCCAATCAGGCTGTAATTTTGCCAGTTCCGCAATTTTTTCAGCCACCTCAATTGCAATCAAATTTGAAAGCATTTTGTTTGTAATTATGAAGGAAGGCGAAAACATAAGGCGATTATTGCATTATTTGCGGAATATCACAAGTTGGATACCACCTCTCCGTAAATTTCCGGTACCACATCCACCAAATCATCGGCATTAAACATAAACCCTCTTACTTCAGCCAATTTTTCCGCTGCCTTCTTGGTCAGATAAGAGGCCGCCGTACAACCCTTTACCAAGCCCTCGTTTCCTCCTGCACCAAATTATGTTCCTTAGCTAGTCGAAAAATTTGTTCTGCTCTCTCATCGAGATTGATACACATCTCTTCACCAAAAAAAGTTTCTATTTTCATGATCTGTATAGTACAAGTTTTACCTAAAAAAACAAATAATCCACCCAGGTAAGTATAATATAAGCATGAAAACAAAAAAGAAACTGGAGGGCCACCTCCATCGAGTAGTTATTGTTCAAGTAATCACATTAATCTCTACCTCCTTTGGATTGGTTGCCGCCCTGGCCTGGAATGAAGCTATCAAAGAATATGTCGACGTCTTTATTAAACCCTACTTTGCAAAAGGTTTAGGGGTTATCTCCTTGTTTGTTT
>PFUC01000006.1 GCA_002789895.1 Candidatus Collierbacteria bacterium CG_4_9_14_3_um_filter_43_16 | reverse complement strand
CTCAACTCCCTCTGGGTCTACATCGTCATTGCGAGGAGTGAAGCGACGCGGCAATCTCACTCCACCAACGCCATCTTTCAATCTCTTTTTTCCATCCCCGTCATCTTCATCACCCACCTCTGGTACGGCGCTCGTTTCCTCCAAGGATTCCTGTTCACTAAAAAGCTAGTCAGATAGTTCCGTTTTGGAACAATCTCTCACCAACAAATCCGCTTGTTGCAGTCTTTGCAACAACTTAAGTGAAAGATTTCACCTTTCTCAATCATCTGAAAAGAATAATGTGCATTTTTTGCACATTGCTTTTTGTCCCAACCATTTCCTTTTTGGAAAATGTTGAATCAGTTCAACGAGACACAAACTCAATCTTCAATTTCTTTCCAAAAGCCATGGCTATTGCGTTTACCGTCTGAAGCGTCGGGTTGGACAAACCGGCTTCAATCATAGAAATCTTGGCTTGAGTTGTCTTAGCTTTGACGGCAAGCTGCTTCTGGCTAAGTCTCTTCTCTCCTCTCGCCTCAATAATTGCACACATAAGCTGAAACTCAGGTTCAAGCTTGTCATATTCAGCCTTTACCTTGGGATCACTGAGTAGCTCTTCAACTAATTCATCGGCATTCTTTAGGTTTCTCATAAAACAATTATACCATAAAAGGAATAATCAGTCTTGTATTAGATCCTTTAGTCTTTTGGTAATAATGGAAATATCTTTGGGACTAGTTTTTTGGGACTTTTTAATAGTAATGTGCAACATCATAATTCCGTCTCTATGTGGAGTACAAAAGATCCGTAAATTATCATTTCCGAGGCTTCTCATCTCCCAAACTTGCAGACCAGCTAACTTTTTAAGTGAAGGATTGTTCTTTGTAAGCCCATACATTTTTAGATATTGAATTTGTCTAGCAATCTTTGATTTTTGAGATCTAGTTGCCTTTCGTGCAAACTCACTTATCAAATCAGAACCTTTGTTATTTTTATACAAATATACATAGTATTTATCCATATCTCCATTTAACACCAAACAATACCCGAAATCAACCACGAACAAGCATTTACTGCTAAACTGACAAGATAATTCTTGTCATCCCGGACCTGATCCGGGATCCAGAAATAACTGTTAAACTATATCTTTAATGACTCAAATAATGACCACCGAAGACAAAAGCGAGGCCGTCCGCCAGGATGGCTACACTATCACAGTCGATCTCGACAAATGTATCTCTGCTGGTCCCTGTTCAATCGTTGCACCCCTCACTTTT
>PFUC01000004.1 GCA_002789895.1 Candidatus Collierbacteria bacterium CG_4_9_14_3_um_filter_43_16 | reverse complement strand
TCGCACTTACACCGTACCTAACAGATGTCATGCCGGACTTGATCCGGCATCCAGGTATTTCTGGATTCCGGGTCGCACTATGTTTGCCCGGAATGACAAACTGCGAAAGTCGTAATGTCCAGGAATCCTTTCCATCACTCCGAATAAACAAATGTAAAATATACCCATCAGCCGTCATCCCTGGCTTGACTCAAAATCCTTTCTCCGTCATTGCGAATCTCGGTACCCAGCTGTGGCAATCCAGAAAATAAAGTCATAAAATATACCCAATGACAAAATACCAAGCCATGACCGAAGGGGGTAAGCGACTCGGGCATATCAAAGGCCTCTTGGCTGGCATGGTCAAAGAGGGTGTTACGCCTCTGGAAATCGATGCTCAGGCAGAAAAACTGATTAAGGAAGGGGACGACAGGCCAAACTTCAAAATGGAGCCCGGTTACCACCACTCCACCTGTATCAACGTAAATCAGGGTATTGTCCACGGTATACCCGGCAAGATTCCCTTCAAAGCAGGAGACGTAGTCAAAATAGACATGGGTCTCTTCCACGAAGGCTATCATCTGGATACTTCTATCACCATCGCCATACCCCCAATCTCTCTCCAAGTGGCCAAGTTTCTTGAGGTCTGTCAGAAAGCACTCGACGCCGCCATTTTCGAGGCCATTCCCGGGCATACTGTTTACGATATCGGCTTAGCTATGCAAACCGTGGTGGAAACAGCCGGGTACAACGTCATCCGGGATCTCACCGGGCACGGAATAGGTAGGAAGCTCCACATGGAACCCTACATTCCTTGTTTCGCTGACAATAGGAGTAAGAAATTTGTCCTTTCTGTCGACCAAACGGTTGCTATCGAGGCCATGGTCGCCATGGGAGATTGGCATTTGGTCGAAGAATCGGACGGCTGGACTCTCTCTACTCAAGATCGTTCTCTCACAGCCATGATCGAAGAAACAGTCTACATCACCCCCGAAGGCCCCAAAATCCTTACGGGCATCAACTAGCCTTATCATTCTTCATGTCAGACTAATGCCCAGTGATAAGTTCATGTCCCCGCAAGGGGACCTTTTGTTGTACAATTGCCCTATTGAGTGGGCTCTCCTGCTTCGGTACTAGTAATAAGCGTCCGGGTTTGGTAGAATACCACTTGCACAACTTTTATATGGCTAAAAACCAGATGACTGAGGTAAACGGAGTCGTCTCCGAGTCGCTACCCAATATGCAGTTTAGGGTAACCCTAGATGACGGCAGAGAAATCTTGGCTCATCTTGCTGGTCGAATGCGACTTCATCGCATTCGCGTCATGCCCGGAGACAAAGTCAAACTCGAGATGAGTGACTACGACACGGACAAAGGCAGGATAGTTTATAGATCAAGCTAGCTTCGTTTCCCTCTCAACAATAATTATTTAAATAAACTAAAACGCGCATGCGGGTTCAATCCTCCGTCAGACCTCGTTGCAAAAATTGCAAAATTATTAAACGCCATGGTAAGGTGTTGGTTATCTGTACCAACCCTCGTCACAAGCAGCGCCAAGGATAAATATTAAATATAAAATCTAAAATATTTTTATGCCCAGACTTTCAGGTATCGACATCCCAAACGAAAAGCGAATTGATATTTCTCTAACCTATATCTACGGTATAGGGGAGAAGATTGCTCACGACATTCTTAAAATAGCCCAAGTAGATCCTACTATACGCACCAAGAATCTTACCGGCGAAGAGTTAAAAAACATCCAGACGGCTATCGAAACTATGCCCACTGAAGGTGAACTAAGAAAAATTATTCGCAATAATATCGAAACCCTCAAACGAATTCAAGCTTATAGAGGAGTTCGACACTCTATGGGCCTTCCGGTCAGGGGGCAGAGAACCAGAACCAACGCCCGTACCCGAAAAGGCAAGAGAAAGACCATCGGTGCCATCTCCAAAGAGGCGGCTACTTCAGCTCCTGCTAAAACAGCTCAGGCCAAGACTACTACCGCAAAGAAATAATTTTTAAATATGGCAGAAACAAAACCAACCATCAAAAAACAATCTGTTACTAAAGCCAAAAAGACATCGGCGATCCATTTTAAGAGCGGTCAGGGGAAAATGTATGTCAAATCTACCTTTAACACTACTTATGTCACCTTTACCGATACCAATGGGAACACAATTTGCTGGAGTTCAGCCGGCACCTGTGGTTTCAAAGGCGCCAAGCGCTCTACTCCCTTTGCGGCTACCACCATCATCGAAGAAGGTATCAGAAAGGCCAAAACTCTGGGAATGACTAGTGTCGACGCTTATTTGAAAGGTCCAGGGCCTGGTAAAGATGCCGCCCTTCGAGTGTTAAAGACTTCCAGTGTTGAAATTAACATGCTGGCCGATACCACCCCCATCCCTCACAACGGCTGTCGCCCCAGAAAACACCGCCGGGTTTAATACTCACGTCTATAAACTGATAACTAATAACCAAAAACTAAAAATGGCAAAATACATCGATCCAAAATGCAGACTATGTCGCCGAGAAGGTGTCAAACTCTATCTCAAAGGTGCCCGCTGTCTTTCACCCAAATGTCCAATCGAAAAGAAGGGTGGTCAAGTGCCCGGCCAACATGGTAAGAAAAGGGCTCGCGGCCGAATTTCCGGTTACGGCATTCAGTTAAGAGAAAAACAGAAGGCCAAGCGCCTCTATGCAGTTTTGGAAAATCAGTTTCACGGCTACTACGAGCAGGCTATCAAATCTCGAGGCAATACCGCCGAAGTTCTTATTCAGCTTTTGGAGTCCCGTCTCGACAATATCTGTTACCGGTTTGGTTTTGTCACCTCCCGCTCACTCGCCCGCCAATTAGTCACTCATGGAAATGTTCTGGTAGACGGCAAGAGAGTCGACGTTCCCTCTTTCCAAACCAAACCAGGGATGATCGTTTCTCTTCCGGAGAATGCGGCCAAATTCGATTTCGTCGCCCCCAATCTGGTTGAGAAAAATGTTCCCGCCAAGTGGCTCTCTCGTGTGGGTACCCAAGGCAAAATAGACCGTATGCCAGCCTCCGATGAAATTGGCTCAGATATTAAAACCAATCTAATTATTGAGTTCTACTCAAGATAATTCATTAACAATTACTACATAAAAATGTTAGCACCAAACTTCAAAATTACCCTTAAAGATAAAAAAGAAATTAATACTGCAGAAGTTATTATTGAGCCGCTTCCTCAAAACTTTGGCCACACTATGGGTAATGCCTTCCGCCGAGTCTTATTAACTTCTCTCGAAGGCGGAGCAGCTATCCGCGTAAAGATAGATGGGGTCTCTCACCAATTTTCCACTTTGGCTGGTCTTCAGGAAGATATTGTCGAATTTATTCTTAATCTCAAAACTCTCAATTTCTTTGTCGACTCGGACGAACCGGTAGATATAAAGCTCAAAGTTTCTGGAGTCAAAGAGGTTCAAGCTTCCGATTTAGACCTTCCTTCCAATGTTACTGTTGCTAACCCTGACACCATCTTGGCCCATTTGACTTCCCCCAAAGCCAAATTGTCTGCCGTTATTACTGTCGGTAAAGGTTTGGGATATGTTTCTTCCGAAGAAAATGCTACCAATGAGATAGGAGTCATCCCTCTTGATGCCTCTTTCTCCCCTGTTCTCAAGGCTAATTACACCATCGAAGCGGCTCGTGTCGGCCGTTCTAGCAACTTCGACAAGGTCAGACTCACTTTGACTACTGATGGTACGATTACTCCGGGAGAAGCTGTCAAAAATGCAGCCCGCGTGTTGACAAGTTTTTATGACTATGTCAATTCCGCCGAAGCATACATCCTTGAGAAAAAATCTGCCCATGAGATTACCACTGCCGGTTTCGTTGACGACCTAGATCTCCCTACCAGGGTGCTAAATGCTCTCAAAAAATCAGGAATTAATAAATTAGCCGATCTCAAAGCTCTCACTTTGGGCGACTTGAAAAAAGTTAAAAACCTCGGTGAGAAATCAGCCGTACAAGTGGTCGAAAAAGCTGCAGAAAAAGGCGTAATAATTCAATAACATATGGGACGTCGTCATCATTCAATCATTGCCAAGTTAAACCGCAACACCAAAGAGCGAAAATCTCTCTTCAGGGTTCAGTTAAAACAGTTAATCGAGCTGGGAAGTCTTACAACCACTGTCACCAAAGCCAAAATTATCAAACGTTTATTTGATCGGCTGGCCGCGAAAGCACAGGGTGGTACCCTGGCCTCTCGTCGTCTAGTTTCCTCCGAGCTAGGCAGTCCCAAAAGTGCCAATAGATTGGTTGATCTCATTATCCCCGTTATGGGCGACAGGCACAGTGGCTTTACTACCATTCAAAAAGTTGGCGTCCGGCGAGGTGATTCCACCGTCACCGCCTCTTTAAGTTTGGTCGTTCCGTTACCGGAAACACCCAAGAAAGCTCCCAAGGTTGTCAGAGAAATCGCCAAAAAAGAAATCAAGAAAGTAATTAAGAAAAAATCATGAAAACTACCACCTTAAAAGTCTCAGATCTTTCTCATAATTGGCATCTCATCGATCTCGATGGTCAGGTACTCGGTCGTGCGGCCGTCAAAATGGCCACTCTCCTAACCGGCAAAGGCAAAGCTCTCAGTGGGGATCATCTGGACAACGGCGATTTTGTTGTGGCTATCAATGCCGATAAATTCATTGTTACCGGCAAAAAAATGACCGACAAGATTTACTACTCTCACTCAGGTTTCCCCGGTGGTTTTAAAGAGGTTTCTCTGGGAGATCTCAAAGCAAAAGATTGCCGTAAAGTCATCGAGAAAGCTGTCAAGGGCATGCTTCCTAAAAACAAATTCCAGCAGACACGGCTACGCCGTCTCAAAGTTTTTCCCGGTGTCGATCACCCTTATGCCGTTGAACTTGGACTCAAATCCAAGAACCAAGAACTAGCAACCAAGAACTAATATATGGCCCAAAAACTATCCAAAAAATCAAAAATTGCTGTAAAACCGGTCAAGACTGTACCGGTCAAAAAGGGTTCCCTATCGATGCCCAAAGAATTTTTCTCCGCCATCGGTAGACGTAAAACCGCCATCGCTCGTGTCCGTATCTGGCCAGGAAAACAAGAGCTTCTTATCAACGGTAAACCAATTTCTACCTATTTTAAAGGGGAAACCTTCAAAAAGATTTATCAGGCACCATTCATCGTTACCGAAACTTTAGGTCAATACACCGGAAGTATCAAAATTGCCGGTTCCGGCTTGATGTCTCAAGCTCATGCCTTAGTACATGGTATTGCTCGCGCTTTGGTAAAAGTAAACTCGGACCAATACAAACAGATTCTTAGAGACAAAGGCTTCATCACACGAGACTCACGCATGAAAGAAACTCGTAAAGCCGGTCAAGGTGGTCGAGCCCGTGCCAAGAAACAAAGTCCGAAACGCTAAGGATTCCCGGTGATACCATTGTCTTATGGGAGTAGATTTTCCCCAAAGACGTTCAGTTAGATTATCTGGTTACAATTATTCACAAAACGGTGCATATTTTATCACGATATGTGCCAAAGATCGAGACTGTTTGTTTGGACAGATTGTTGGTGGGGAAATGGTCTTGTCCGAATTGGGGAATGTTATTCAAAAGGAATGGGAACAATTATCCAATCGATTTACCAATATTGAAATGGATGAATTCGTCATTATGCCTAACCATATGCACGGAATTGTTGTTATTAATAATCCCGACAAAACCCATTGCGGGCGAGAAAACCTCGCCCCTACATTGGGAAATATTCTTGCCTATTTTAAATATCAATCAACAAAACGCATTAACCACGCCGTAGGGGCGGGGTCTTCCCGCCCGTCATATATTAAAATTTAGCAACGCAATTATTTCGAACACATCATCCGTGACGAAGCCGACATGAACCGAATCGAGGAATACATTCAGAACAATCCTTCGAATTGGAAAAAAGACAAATTATTCATTCCGTAGGGGCATTGCGTGCAATGCCCGTCAATCGCGCGTGCAATGCCCATTTCAAACCCTGTCACATCACCCCACCATACAATCTTTCTTCCATCTCCCGATTCAATTCCACACTCGTCACACCGTCTCTTTCTGCGTCAAAATAACCACCCATGATTCTAGACGCTAGCACCGGCGCAAACTCCTTATCGTTCTTCTCGGTCCATTTATAAGCCTCCTTGAATATTTTCAAAAATTGCTCTGCCAGATATGGTCTTTTTAGTTTGGTATAAACACGGTGATAGAAATAGGCTACGTCATAAAATTTCAAGCCGCCCATTTGTGCCGCTTCACTGTCGATTAAATAATAGACATTATTATTGGTCTTCATAATGTGCCAGGGGGTAAGGTCTCCGTGACTTGATGCCGTCTCCATATAGCCACTTTTGTCTTTAATATATTGAAGCAAGGCTTTTGTATCTATTTTGCAGTTATTAGACCATCCACTTGATATTTCGTGGATTCTTACTTTCCACATCTCTTTCAAGTGTTCTCTGTCTTTGGGTAGTAAACTAAGATCTGAGATTTCTAAGATATTCTTGGCTATCTCAGCCGTTTTGATAATATCTTTTTCGGATATGTCAGATATTTTTCCCTTCACTTCAGCTAGTGGTTTTCCAAAAACAAACTCTCCAATAAACCAATATTTATCTTGAAAATATCCTTCATCAAATACTTTTGGGGATTGAAACGTTTTGATGTATTTCTTCCAGATGGAGTTGGCGCTCTCATTAAAACTCTTTTCGTTTCTCGTCCTTTCCCCAATCTCTTTGGTACTAGCCAATTTCAGGAAGAGTTTTTCGTTTTCAAACTTGACTTGACCGGTCACGTGCCGCCACAGTTGTTCCAGTTTTTGCACTTTATACCCTTTATTCTCAAAGTATCTCCCCACCTCCTCCAAGTTCAGTTTTCCATGCATTTCTTTACCGGACATATCTTTAAGTATAGTCTAACCACGCCCCATGTTATAATGTCCCATTACCATCTTTGAGGAGGTTTACTTTGAAAATCCTAGTTTCCATCAAGAATGTTAGTCGTACCTTTTGTCCTGATTTGAAATCTCTCGGAAAGCTATTACAGATTGTCGAAAATGCCTACCACTCTCCGGTCGAGGTTACTTTTGATACAGCCCTTTCTTTCAGCACATTTTCGGACGGGAAAATTATTCCCGTAAGTCCTGTCGAGGTCCTTGTTTGTGAAGATGCTTCTGAAGGTAAACGGACCTATGTCGCGAGATCTTTTTCCTCGCAGGCTGCTCTAATAAATAATAAGATCCAAGATCTTCTCCAAGTTTCAAGCCATCAAGATTTAAACCTTCCTGCAATGGTCAAAATTCTATCAGGCGGTAAAAAGTACAAATTTCTGGGCCTGAATCCTGTTACTGAATCAGAATGGCGCGGGCGCTGAAAATGGACATTATCATCGAAGTAAAAAATGTCGGCCAAAATTTTAAACCGGAGCAAGATTCTCTCAAGCATTTATTAGCTGACACTCACAAATTCTTTGAGAAGGCAGCCCATCCGGTAAAACTTGACGGCAGGGTTCACGCCATCTTTATTCCTGCCAAGCAATTTGAGTACAATCCAGAAACCAAAACGTTGATTCCCACCGAACGGGTAGAAGTGGTCATCAGCTACCAATACACCAAAGGCGGTATTCAACCACCAATAATCAGTGATTTCCGTGACAGTGCGCTACAGATCGTCAAAGATATAACGTTATTTTTGAATAACACCAACAACAATGATCTGTTTCTTCCGCCCGCCCTCATCATCGTGAACTTGTCCAATCCTCAGTACTTTGTTCAAACATAACCTCCATCCCCTCGTAAGAGGGGCTTTTTGTATTCACGATAGTAAAAAACTGACTGAAATTCATCGGTAAGAACTCTTATCAAAGGAGACGATAAGTGTTACCAGGTAATGCTTGCGAGTATTATTGCCAAAGTCTATCGTGACCATCTCATGGCCAAAACCTCCACCACCGACCCCAGTATATCGCCACTTTTATTAGTAAACATCCTGTCAGCAGGATAGTTTTATTGACATCTCCCTACCCTGAAATTAAAATGAAATCATTGATGGGAAAAATAAAAACCTTCTTGGGTTCTTTGCGTCCTTGGCAGCTGTTTGGCGTTCTGTTTGCCTCGGTGGGCATACTCATCTCTGTCATTCTCGCTTCACAGTACCTTCAACATTCCGCCAAGCTCAAGCTCGGCTCAATTACTGGCCTGATACTCACCGCGGATAGGCAAGACTCTCTGGGAACCTTTTCAGACTCCTCTTTTACTCTAAAATCCGATCAGGACCTGGATATCGCCAGTCTGAGGGATAACGTCACTTTCTTCCCAGAAATAGAATTCGACATTAGAGAGGTCGGTCCCCGTCAGTTTAGTATTTTTCCCAAAACCATCCTGAAGGACAATAGTTTGTATCGGATCAAGATTCTTTCCGAACAAAAGACGTTTTCCTGGGCCTTCCAAACAAAAAATGATTTTCGTGTGGTTCAAACCCTCCCTTGTGACCAGGCTACCTATGTGCCCCTAAATTCCGGAATTGAGATAACCTTCAGCCACGACAACTGGGCAGATATCGGTCTAAAAGAAGGAAACTTCGAAATCACTCCGATCGTCGATGGTCGCTTTGAGCGTCATAAGCGCACCTTATCTTTCGTCCCCAAGGACCTTACTCCCGGCACTCTTTACACCATCAAGGTTAAAAAAGGTTTGAAACTAAATGGAACCACGGAAACCCTCAAAGAGGATTTTGTTTTTCGTTTTGAAACCCAACAGTCCAATTCTACACGAACTCTCGGATTCGCCAGAAATTTTTATGAATTTTCATCATCGGAAACACCCGCCTTCGATATTTATACTTCGTCTCTCGGTGGCGGAGACCTTTCTGTTCAGGTCTTCCAGTATTCCGGTTTTCCGGGTTTTAGTTCAGATTTTAATGCTCTCCTTTCTATTCCCTCGTGGGCATCAAACTCTCTCCATTCCAAACGTTTACCGATCACTGGTCTTACGAAGGTTCTGGACTTCCACACCCCCATTCATCAGCAGACATATACCAACTTCTTTTTATTCCCTCAATCTCTACCCAAAGGATATTACTTAGTCGAATCTACCATAGACAATATTTCTACTCAGGCATTGGTTCAAATTACCGATATATCAGCTTATCTTGGTGCCAGTGGCACCAAGACTCTGGTTTGGGTCAATGACATTAGTTCCCAAAAACCAGTTTCCGGAGCCAAAATAAATTTTGGAGGAAAGGTGCAGGAGACCGAATCAGAAGGCATAGCCTATTTTGACACCCCTCAGTCACAGATAGAAGAACCCTCGGCCATCACTGTTAGTTACGGCAACAGCAATCTGCTTCTCCCCCCGAAAAATTCTGGCAACTATTATTCCTCAAAATATCAACAAACCAGACGCATATTAGATAAATACTGGAGTTATTTCTATACCGATCGGCCCGTTTATCTCCCTACCGACAGCATTAAATTCTGGGGACTACTTCGAGATAGGGACAATCTCAACCAAAAACAAAAGTTCACCCTAGAAGTCACTAGGTCGGACTATACCAGCTGGGATTTTAATCCCATCGTTCTGTTTACCAAAGATTTTGAAACTAATGATCTAGGCACTTTTATCGGGGATATCCCCTTATCGGGTTTCAATCCCGGTTGGTACGGAATCGCTCTCAAGATAGGGGATTCTGTAGTCATGAGCTCTTCATTTACTGTGGCTACTTACACCAAGCCAGCCTATAAACTGATACTCCAATCTTCAAAGAAGGCCGCTATCGTCGGAGATACTATTTCTTTCACTGGACAGGCTACTTTTTTCGAAGGCTCACCCATCCCCGGCATGAACTTAAAATACACCAGTCGTGACACTAACGGGACGGTGACGACCGACTCATTGGGGAAATTTAGTTTTAATCAAATCGCCTCAATAAACCCCAGCCTTATTAATTATTCTCCAGAATATACCTATCTTTCGCTTCGACCCTTACTACCAGAAGAGGGAAATATCCAGACCGATATGTCCATTGCGGTCTTCAATTCCTCTTTAACTTTCAATTCCACGAAATCAGAATCAAAAGGAAAGACCGGCCGGGTGGAGTTGGACTTGCGGCAGGTAGACACTTCAAAATTCGTACCCCATACCTCGTTTGATTCTTTTTCTCCTGCACCTAGCAGGACTATTACCGGCGCGCTCATGGAGAACCAATGGAACCGTCGTGAGGTGGGTACCTACTACGACTTTATCAACAAAGTAACTTCCCCAAGATACGAATACGACCGTGTCCAAAACAAAATCGCAGACATCAGTTTAACTACAGATGCAAATGGTAAGGGTATCTACGAATTTCCGATTACGGAAGGCAAATCTTACAACGTTATTTTTCGCGCCGCAGATAATCAGAACCGAATCACCACTCAGGATGTTTACGTTTCCGGATCTGCTGATAACTACCCTAGAAACAATTATATTTTCCTCAAATCGGACAAATCTGAGATCAACAACGGTTTTGCGGTAGGTGAGCCGGTTAATCTTACTGTCATGCGTGGGGAAGTCCCCATGTCCTCCACCGATTCCGACAAATTCCTGTACTTATTTGCTCAGAGAGGTATCAAGTCTTATCAGATCTCGGATGACCCGAATGTTGGTTTTAAGTTCCCTGAGACCTTTATCCCCAACATCTCTGTTCGGGCCATTCGCTTTACGGGAAAAACCTACGAAGTATCAGAAAGTTTAAATCTAATGTTCAATCATTCAGCCAAGAAACTTTCGCTGGATATTACCCTGGATAAATCATCTTATCTCCCAGGTAGTACTGCCAGGCTTTCTATTCTGTCCAAAGATTCACACGGCTCTCCGGTGTCGGCTGAGGTCAATCTCAGCTTTCTCGATGAAGCCTACAACGCCATGAACCCCATCACTGTGGATCCTCTAGCCAGAATTTACAGCTCTCTGGATCCGGACATTATTGTTTCTTACCAGTCACATCAGTATCCTCTTGACTCCTCCGGGGCCGAAGGTGGCGGTTGTTTTCTACCTGGCACCGCTATTCTTATGGGAAATGGACAGTCGAAAAATATTGAAGATATTGTTGTCAGCGACACCATCAAAACTCTCCAAAGCCCCACTTCGGCCAAAACAGTCAACTCCAAAGTTGTCCAAGTATTTCGACACCAAGTTTCTGGGTATCTCATCATTAATAATCGGTTAAGGGTTACCGCCGAACATAATCTCTATATCAACGGTCGCTTCATGACGGCAGGAGAGGCACAAATAGGCGATTTTTATCTGGACTCACGCGGAGATTATCAGAAAATTTACTCCATTGAATCTCGATCAGGCATAAACACTGTTTATAATTTTACGGTCGACAAACTTAATACTTACCTTGCCGATGGTTTCTATGTTCACAATGAAAAAGGCCGCGAACTCTTCGTAGACAATGCCTATTTCGGCAGCGTTCGCACCGGCGGTGATGGGCAGGCCAGCTTGGACGTCAAGCTTCCGGATAATCTTACTTCTTGGAGGATTACTTCTCAGGGAGTAACTGGCGATCTAAATGCCGGTGCCAATTCCAACCTTCTGGTAGTCAAGCAACCCTTTTTTGTCGACGCGGTTATAAATACCGAATACTTGGTCGGGGAGCGGCCCCGGATTTCGGTCCGCGCTTATGGAGAAGGGCTGTCCGTCGGGGACCAGGTCGCCATCCGAATTCAATCAGCCTCTCTTGGTTTAGATAAAAACCTTAACGCTAGAGTTTTCGAAAACGTACCTATAGATCTAGGGGAAATGAAAGAAGGTTCACATACTCTCACAATATCCGGTAGCTCCGGCAACCTCTCTGACAAATTAATTAAAAAGATTTTGGTTCTCAACTCACGCCTCAAAGTAGTCAAAACCACCAGCACTACTTTATCTCCGGACACAAAACCGGAAGGTTCAAGCGATTCTCCCACTGCTTTAATTTTCTCAGACAAAAGTCTAGGTCGTTTCTTCCCTCTTCTATCCAATTTGACCTACACATGGGGAGATCGTCTGGATCAGCGCTTGACTAGGACACTTTCCGGAGAAATTATCAAAAAAACTTTTGACGACTCAATCACTCCCGAAAAACTTGACTTGACACCTTACCAAACCCCTGATGGTGGTTTTGCTCTCTTTCCCTATTCAGGGTCTGACTTGGGACTTTCTACCTTTGTCGCTGCACTTGCCAAAAGTAAGGTTGACTTCGTCGGTTTAGGAAACTATTTCTATCGCCAATTGGCCCAAGCCAAAGACGTCGACACCGCTTCAACATCTCTTTTTGGTCTAGCCAGTTTGGACGAGCCGGTTCTCTTACTCATAGACAATCTCTCCGAAGCCAATAATCTCACCTCGTTATCTCGTATATATTTGGGATTGGCTCAGGCTAAAATCGGAGATACCGAGAAAGCCCTGCTCACCTATCGGGCTCTTCTTTCCGATTTTTCTGTCAAACAAGACAACTTTATGTCTATAAAGATTGGCTCGGATAAAGACTCTCAGCTTCAGGCCACCGCCCTTATGGCTGCCCTCGCTTCAATACTGGGAGAACCGGAAACAGATAGTCTCCTTGGGTTTACCCTCGCCAATAATGGCAAAGACATTTTGCTTGTTTCACCCCAATTGTTGGCTATTTCTAATCAAATTGACAACGTCAAGCCACTGCCTGTTTCTTTTGCCTACACGTTAAACGGGAAAAAGACGACTAAAAAGCTTGACAAAGGTCAAGTCTTTAAGCTGGAGTTATCGTCCAAAGAACTTACCGAGATATCCTTTAGTGACTTGAGTGGTGATATTGGTTTGAGTTCAACTTTTACCACCGTTCTAGATCCGAAAACCGCCAATGTCAGTCCCTCGGTCACAGTGGGAAGAACTTATTCTGTTCGTGGTTCTATCACTAATACTTTTTCTAGCGCAGATCTGATTCGAGTATCTTTGCCCGTCTCGCGTACCGCTATTTCTCAAGATGGCTGTTATCAGGTTTCAGACTTGCTTCCTTCTGGGTTAAGGCCCATTACCTCTGTTTACAGTTTCGGACTTAGTACGAGCGATGTCTGGTATCCATATGAAATCAATGGCCAAAAGATTAGTTTCTGTGTCGGCAAGGAAAACACAAGTAATACCATCAATTACTATGCCCGAGTCGTCTCGTCCGGAGACTTCCGAGCCGAAAGTGCTTTGATTCAATCGTTAATTTCGCCATCAATTTTCAATCTTTCTCCGTCTGGGTCCGTAAGCATCAAATGAAAACCAGGCGGGGATTAATCGTCTCCATTCCCTTTCTGCTTTTTTTATTGCTGCTTATTTATTTTGGTGTCCGTCATTCCCGGGGAACCACCTCTCTCTCGCCATCATTTTCTACTGATTTTGCCTACGATAATCGTACTTTTTTCCCTGCTGTTCTTCAATACCCTTCTCTTTCCCAAGGTTCGTCTCCTTCCGTCATGGTTGTTCCGCACCATCTAACCGCTTCTAATATTATCGCTAGGGGGATCTCTTTACTTACCGCCGACCCACCCAAGACAATTATTCTTTTGTCACCGAATCACGCCAATACCGGTCAATGCGATATTATTTCATCATCAAATAGTTGGGACACGCCGTACGGGCAAATCCAAGTGGATAAAAATCTTCTGGGTTCGTTCGTCAGACATGGTACTGTCTGTTTGGACGATCAAGCTCTTGTGCCCGAACATGGGCTTGCCGGGCTAATGCCGTTTCTTGCGTTTTACCTGCCAAATACCCAAGTTGTTCCTTTTGCTCTCAAGAAGAACCTTGATCAGGCCTTGCTCGATAGCTTTATCCAACAACTAATTACTGCCTCACCTGACACTGTAATTATTGCTTCAGTTGATTTTTCTCACGGCTTAACTCGCGACCAAGCTACGCAGAGGGACGATCAAACCGAAAATTTTATATACAACCACAGCTATCAGGCTATCGAAAAGCTATCATCGGAGTATCTCGATTCTCCGGCCTCCCTGATATCGGCTCTGAAGATTATTCGGGCCAGATCTCTTGTTTCTGAAGTTCTGGTTCACACTGATTCGTACGCCTTTAACCACATTCCCGAATCGGTTACCTCCTATTATTTGCTTATCGGCCACATGGTCGTCACTCAACAGTCTTCTGTCGTCAATACGATTCCTTCCCCAACTGGCATCCGAGATCTGAAATCTGAGATCACCTCCACCACTCTCCTTTTCGGCGGTGACGTTATGCTTGGGCGGTCAGTTGGTACCCGGATCGCCAAAAACAACGATCCTTCTTGGCCGTTCAAGAAAATATCCAGCATCCTGAACGA
This sequence comes from Candidatus Collierbacteria bacterium CG_4_9_14_3_um_filter_43_16, assembly GCA_002789895.1. GTDB lineage: Bacteria > Patescibacteriota > Microgenomatia > UBA1400 > MFAQ01 > UBA10133. Next base: position 13,499 of record PFUC01000004.1, on the reverse strand, counting down.
TGCCGACTTAACCTTCATAAACTTAGAATCACCCTTTGGTTCTGAGTGTAAATCTACCGACACAGGTATGGTCTTTTGTGCTGACCCAATTTCTGTCAAAGGCTTGGTTGGCTCGGGTGTAGACATTGCTAACCTTGCCAACAATCATATTGATAATCAGGGTAATAGTGGTTTCGACCTTACCATTTCAACTCTTAACCAAAATCAAATCGCCCCTGTTGGTTTGGGGAAACCGGTGATCAAAACCGTCAAGAATACAAAAATAGCCTTTCTGGGTTTTAACGATATCCCCCCAAATTTTTCTCAGGTCTCCGCATCTTGGCCTGTTAATGTTTCCGATCAGATAATTCATGCCAAATCGCAAGCCGATATAGTGATTGCCTCTTTTCATTGGGGTAATGAATATAGTCATCGATCTCTGCATCAGGTAGAGCTGGCTCATATGGCTATTGATTCTGGTGCCGATGCTGTCATCGGACACCATCCACATTGGGTCCAGGAGATTGAAACCTATTTGGGTAAACCTATCTACTATTCGCTGGGAAATTTAGTTTTCGATCAAATGTGGTCGGAAGAAACGAGAAAAGGTATTCTCGTCAAACTTACCTATTCCGGAAGTAAACTGATCGGACAAGAAAAAATTCCTATTAAGATTTTCGACTACGGCCAGCCCGTTCTCGATATTGATAAATTTTAGACTACGCCATTTTGAGCCTCACTTGCAAAAAATGTCAAAAGGTCTACACTAAATTTTAGTACTAGGTTGGCTATTAATAACCACATAGAATAGATATGAAGACAAAGATGAAAAAGCAGAATAAAAAGACTCTTTTCTCTGCTCTCCTATTATTAATTGGTCTGGTTATTATTTTTGGCGTCGCTCTACTTCTAAAGACTGGAAACTTCAACGATCAAAGTCGCGCCTCTTACGGTTCAATTCTGATAGGCAAGCTGATAAGTGATTCTGATACGACTCAATGTGTAGGAATTCCACTTCCAGTCAAGGGAAAAGGCCGGTATCGCATTCTTAGAGATAAAGGTGTTTGCACCGCCTTGGTGGTTTCCAAATCTCTTGCGGAGCCACTTGTCGGCAAACGAGTTATTGCTACAGGTATTCTGAAAGGACCCTACTTCTATGTCAAACAACTAACTCTAAGTAAATCCACACCCACACCCACTCCCAAAAGAACTCCTACCCCCACACCATCAACCAATCACCCTCCCCTTATCCAGACCACATCTCTACCAACTGGTTATGTAAACAAATCGTACAATGCAAAGGTGAATGCCTCTGATATCGACTCTGGCGATGCTTTAACCATGACGATATCGGGATTACCTTTTGGATTGAAAACTGGTCCTTGCTCAGTTCCTGTCAGCGGGGGCAAAATCACCTGTTACATCTCTGGAACTCCTATCCAATCTGGATTCTTCAATCTAAAGGTCTATGTCAGTGATAATCGAGGCGGATCTAGTTCGAAATCACTCCCCCTATCTATCATTACTCAGTCCGCAAAAGTTACTCCCACACCAATTGGGCCACCCGTAGTCGTTCGCTAAATCTCAAAAAAGCCCGGTATTGATATACCAAGCTTTTTTTAACCGAAACGTGACCGTTTTCGAACGTTATCATATAATTCGGGGTGCGGAGAATTGAACTCCGGTCTCTACTACCCCATAGTAGAATACTACCGTTATACTACACCCCGTGCTCGACTATTTTAACACATCCGCTTGACATTTCGGGTAAATTTTGGGTAAATGATATTGTGATCAGCGTAAGGTGTGATTATTGTAATAATATATTTACTCGTGAAAGTGGGAGGTATAACGAAGCCATTAAGTTCGGATGGAAACAAAATTACAGAAAATAAAAGAATACAAAATCAACCTAATTAGTCTTTACCTAAGCGATCTTTTCCCGACAAATCATCTAGAAGATAAATTGATGGTATTGCGAAAATAACCCAAATAGATATAATGATTTTAGATTAATAAATACCCGAAGGAAATGCCAAAGAAATCCAAAAAAGTTAAAGAAGGAAAGTCAGTCGCTAAGCCGACAGATAACAACGCTCGCCTTACTGCTGTCAAAATTGCCATGCAACAAATCACCAAACAGTATGGTGAAGGAGCCATTATGCACATGGGTTCCGACCGTGTCGATGAAAAGATTCCTGTTATCTCTTCAGGCTCTATTAGTTTAGACTTAGCCTTAGGCGTAGGCGGTTTCCCCAAAGGCAGAATCATTGAGATTTATGGTCCTGAAGCTTCAGGTAAGACCACCTTAGCTCTTCATGTCATCGCCGAAGCTCAAAAAGCGGGCGGTATTGCCGCTTTTCTTGACGCCGAGCATGCAGTCGATCCTAGTCGGGCCAAATCTATAGGAGTTGATTTGGACAGCCTTCTATTGTCACAGCCGGACAACGGTGAGCAAGCCTTGGAGATTGCCGAAACTCTTATCCGTTCCGGCGGTGTGGATGTCGTAGTCATTGATTCTGTCGCCGCCTTAGTTCCCAAGTCTGAGATCGAGGGTGAAATGGGGGATTCTTCCATGGGTTTACAGGCCAGACTCATGAGCCAAGCCCTCAGAAAGATTACCGGTGCCATTTCCAAGAGCAAATGCATCGTTATTTTTACCAATCAGCTCCGCGAAAAAATAGGTGTCATGTTTGGTAATCCGGAAGTTACTACCGGTGGTAAAGCCCTCAAATTCTATGCTTCGATTCGTATCGACATGCGCAAAATCGGTAATATTCAGGAGGGAGACGAAATTATTGGTTCCCGCCACCGTGCTAAAGTAGTGAAGAATAAAGTCGCTTCGCCTTTTAGGACTGCCGAATTCGACGTTCTCAACGTTGGCGGTATCAGTAAGCTAGGGGACCTTATCGACACTGCCATTGCTTACAACGTGCTCGAAAAAGCTGGTTCGTTCATAAAGTACGATGGCGAAACTCTTGCCCAAGGACGGGAGTCAGCGAAGACTGCCCTGGCTGAGCGTCCCCAGGTAATCGAGAAAATTAAGCAACAAGTTATGGAAAAGGTCAATGCCGGCATCCAGCCAGAAAAATAATTCACGGCAAACCCTCGTCAAATATGCTGGTAGGATTCTTACTGCGAGACCGTATTTTCGGGTCCAGTTGCGCGAAAAACTGTTTCGGCGGGCCGAAAAAGAAAAATTTACGAACCCCGGTCCCATTATCGACTCTATACTCGAGGATTTAGCCAAAAGTGGTTACCTAAACGACCAATACCTCTCCGAAGCCTTTGTTAGACGGCAGTTGTCCAAACATTATGGTTCTAGGATTATTTCCCTCAAGCTCAAATACTTAGGATTATCTCAGGAAGCGGTTGCAGAGGCTCTCGCCACCAGCGCGCCACTGGAAGCTGAAATCGCCTCCATCAGACAGTATCTTCAAAAATTTCCCCATCTTGACCGCCGGAAACTAATCTCCAAGCTCTACCAACGAGGCTATTCCAACCGTGCCGTCAAAAGTGCATTTGACGGGGGCTATTTGGAAGACTAAAATACAGATACTAATCATGTTAGTCATTCAAAATTACGCAATGTCCGATCTCAATCAAAATAAAAAAGTCCCTCTAAAGCCCGCCACCCGGCAGGCTGGTCGCTAGTCGACTGATTTTGCGTGTTTGCTGACTTCTCATAGATTAGGTTAATAATTTTTTTAACCATGTCTATACTATCCATTTTCAAGTCCAATATTTTCAAAGGCTCTATTTCTTCAATCAAGTCCAAAGCCGTCCCATCTTCTCCTGTTGAGCCATCAAAAACTAATAACCAGGAACTCCCCAAAGTTGCCCCAGATACCGCCGCTCTCATTGCCTCCGCACAGGCCACAGCACAGTCTCAGGCCAGAGAAATCATTATCTCGGCCAAAGACGAAGCCTTCAAGATTAAGGATCAGGCCATCAAAGATGCCCGAATTCAGCTGGAAGAAATCGAAGTTCGCTCCAAAAACCTAGCCCAAAAACAGCAAAGTAACTCGACGATTGAAGAGCAACTCAAAAAGGAGAAAGCGAATCTCGATCTCCAAACCACACAAATTGAAGAACTCAAAGCCAAAATCTCTTCACAAGCCGATTCAATGGTCGAAAAACTGGAGAAGATTGCCTCATTAACCACCGAACAAGCCAAAAAAGAGCTCATTGCTCAGGTCGAAAAGCGTTCCGCCGCAGAGGCAGCCAGAGCCATTAAAGAAGCCGAAGAAAAATCCAAGATAGAGTGTGAGGATCTAGCCAGAGAAATTTTGGTGGATGCCATGAAGGCGGGGGCTACAGACTATGTGGCCGAGTACACCATCTCTACTGTTCCGATTCCGGATGAGGAAACTAAAGGTAGGATTATCGGCAAAGATGGTCGGAATATTCGCATTTTTGAAAAAGTCTCCGGCTGTGACGTTTCCATGGATGATTCCCCAGACGAAGTTAAACTAAGCAGTTTCGACCCTGTTCGCCGGGAGATTGCTCGTCTCACTTTAATTCATTTAATTAAAGACGGCCGCATTCACCCTGCCCGTATTGAAGAGTACTTCGAGAGATCCAAACGCGATGTCGAGCAAATTATGTTCCTTGAGGGCCAGAAGCTTTGTCATGCTGTCGGGGTATACAACATGAACCGCGAGATCATTGGTATGCTGGGCCGCTTTAAATTCCGCACCTCATATGGGCAAAATATGATCAGTCACACTTTGGAAGAAACCAGAATAGGTATTAAGATGGCGAACGAAATTGGTGCCAATGTCGACACTGTCCGTATGGGCTGCCTCCTTCATGATATCGGCAAAATAATCGAAGGCGAGGGTAATCATGTCGAGCTCGGAGTTCAATTTTTAAAGAAATTTAATATTCCTCAAACCGTTATCGATTGTGTGGCCCAGCATCACGAAGATGAAGAATTTACTTCCAACGAATCCGTTATTGTCTATATTGCCGACGCTATTTCCGGTTCCAGACCCGGTGCCCGCCACGAAAACACCGAAGAATATGGCAAACGTATTCGTCATCTCGAAGAAATTGCCAGGAAACATCCTGAAGTTGATGATGCCTACGCTATTTCCGCCGGGAGAGAAATCAGGGTCATTGTTAACCCAAGCAAGGCAGGAGATGATCAATTGACGGTACTGGCTCAAGCCATTCGTGATGAAATCAGAGACACTATGACTTTCCCAGGAACAGTCAAGGTCAATTGTATTCGCGAAACCCGTGCCAGCGAAATAGCCAGTTAAACAATATGAAAGAAGTCCACGCTCAAACTGCCGATGGGTTACAACTTGGTGGAAGACTATTCGAAACCCCTAACAGGGAACATATCATTTTGCATATTCCTGGCATGGCTGGAGACATATATAATCTCGGATACTATCGAGAAATGTCAGATAGGTTCCCCACAGAAGGAGTTTCGTTCTTGGCCTCAGAAACAAGATCATATAAAAACAAAATAACTAAAGGTACTGAGTATACTTCCGAGCTATTTGAAGATTCATTACTAGATATCGACGCATGGTTTGGTTTCACCAATAGTCTTGGGTATAAGAATATCTGGATGCAGGCTAGTAGTCTTGGTCCGGCAAAAATTGTCAACTGGTATTACAATCGAAAGCCAATCGATTTAGCTGGTTTTATATTTTTAAGCCCTTCGGATATGATAGGCTTGGTTCATGACAAAGAGGGTATTATTGATCACAACATTATGTTGTCAAAAGCAAAAGCGTTAGTTGCTGAAGGGCGAGGGAAAGAAGAAATAGACCACTTGCTTTGGGGAATCAAAACACTCACCGCCAACGCCTATATCAGTCTGTTTGGAGACAATTCCGAAGCCGCCATTTTCAATTACGGTGATCAAACTCTGGGATGGAAAAAAGTTAACTCCATTAATAAGCCAGTTCTATCTTTTACATGTACGAACGACGATGGTATATACCCTGTCATGGACGTCCATCGAGCTATGGACATTTTAGAAAAGCAGTTGGCAGATTGTCCAAGAAAGAGAATCGTCATTTATGATGGTGGAGACCACGATTTTAATGGTCTTGAGGACAAACTAGTCTCAGACACTCTCGAATTTGTCTTCGATGAATCCCGCGACTCAAAAATCGCCAGTTAGCTCCTTGCGCGTAGTATAATTAGGTGGTAACATCAGCTAAATTATTATTAAGTTTTCTGCCCGGAAAGAGAAATAAATGACCAAACAAACTCTTGTCAACATCGTTAGTAAGAAAGTCCATTTAACCAAGAAGGCCGTTAAAGAAACGGTAGATAGCTTTTTTGAGGAATCAATTGCCGCGCTAGGCAAAGGTGAAAAAGTCGTGATCTCTGGCTTTGGGACTTTCTATATCGGCAAAGTTGAGGACAAACAAGTTGTTCCTTTTGGTAATGAGTCTAAGAGACAAGTAGTCAAGGGCCACAAGGTTATCAACTTTCATGTTGGTAAACCTTTGAAAAAGAAAGTTGCCTAATGCCGTCGGTCTTTATCAACACTTTTGGTTGCCAAGCGAACAAGTCAGACTCCGAGCGCATACTTGGTGATTATCTTTCCCGCGGATATGCCGAGGCCGATACTTGGAAAGTAGCCGATGAAATCGTCATCAACACTTGTTCCGTCCGCCAGTCTGCCGAGGACCGTGTCACCGGTTTTTTGCTCAATGTCGACAAGTTTTTTGCGCGGAAACAAAGACCCAAGATAATTCTCACCGGCTGCATGCTCCATTTCAATGAAAAAGAAATAAGAGTACTTCTGCCCCAGATCGACGAAATTCTTCCTATTGGTGAAGTCGGTTTCAATCAAAAAGCTATCAGAAAAGAAAAGGACAAGGCCTTTATTTCCATTTCCTCAGGTTGTAATTCTTTTTGCACCTTTTGTATTGTGCCATTTTCCAGAGGTCGGGAACGTTCTCGCCCAATTGACGATATCGTTCGGGAGGTTGCAGGGTTGGCCGGAGAAGGCTATACCGAAATCACTCTGTTGGGTCAAAATGTGAACTCTTGGGGCTTAGAAAAAGTCGGTGTGGCCCTCCGGAAGATGTTCATGGATAAAGACACCTTCAACTCAGACATTTTTCCTTCCAATCAGTCTCAATACTTCAAGCCACAAGACACCCCACCTTTTGTCACTTTGCTTAGAGAAATCAGCAAAATTAACGGCATCCAAAAGATCAGTTTTTTTACTAGTAACCCCTGGGACTTCTGGGACGAGTTGGTTGATGAGATAGCTAAAAATCCCAAAATCGATCGTTTCATTCATTTACCAGTTCAGTCCGGCAGCAATCGGATCTTAAAACTGATGAATAGAGGATACACCAGAGAATCCTTCCTCAATTTAATTAATCAGATAAAAGTTAAAATTCCTGACGTAGTTTTTGGTACGGATATTATCGTTGGTTTTCCGGGGGAAACTGAGGATGATTTTCGGGACACACTGAATCTAGTCAAAGAAGTTGGCTTCAAGGTTGCCTTTGTCGCCAGATACTCGCCTCGTCCAGGCACAGTCTCCGCTAAACTATTCCCGGACGACATTCCGGCCAGTATTAAGAAAGAACGTTGGGAAATATTGGATCAAATTACCAACAAAGATAATCTCAGGTCTCGTCCCATCGTCCCGTAAGTTATATTTGTCATCCTCGCGAATGCGGGGATCCATCCGGGAAACATGAAAGCTATAACAAAAACAAACCAAACCATCCTCATCATCTGCGGCCCCACTTCCTCCGGCAAAACCTCCCTCGCTCTCTCCATCGCTTCGTCATTGCGAAGCACGAAGTGCTGTGGCAATCTCACTCCACCTCGATCCGTCAACATCCTCTCCGCCGACTCCCGCCAGATATACAAGGGTCTGGACATTGTTACGGGGAAGGACATTCCTCGTGACCTTCCCCAAGGCATCAGGTACTTTGGGCTGGATCTAGTGGAGCCGAACCAACCCTTCAACTTATCTGATTATGTCAATTATTCTCAAAAAATGATTAACAAATCATTTATTCAAAGTATTCCTCTCATCATCGTCGGAGGCACCGGCTTGTATTTGCAAGCCATTACCTCAGATCTTCTCAACGTCCACGTTCCATCCAATCCATCTCTCCGTTTGGATCTGGAGAAACTAGATCTTCAGTCTTTACAATCCCGTCTATCAAAATTAAATCCCCACAAATTCGCTTCCCTAAACAACTCCGATCTCCATAATCCAAGACGTCTCATCCGTGCCATCGAAATCTTCTCTTCACAACAAAAAACCCTCCCCTTGTCATCCTCGCCTTCCGTCATTCCCGCGGAGGCGGGAATCCATCCAATGAGTACCGCTTTTTCTTCCTCCAACGTCATTGCGAGTTTCGGTACTTCGAACCGCGGCAATCTCACTCCACCAAACTTTCTTTGGGTTGGCCTTAAAGTCGATAAAGTAATTCAGAAATCACAGATCAATCATAGAGTTATTGATAGATTAGAAAATGGAGCCGTGGAAGAAGTAAAAAATATAATTAAAAAATACCCCGACCTCCACTTGCCAATCTACACGAGTCTGGGCGTCAAACAGATTCTTCAATTCTTGCACCATGAAATCTCTCAAGAAACACTGGTAGACCTGTGGACGGCATCCGAAGTGGATTATGCCCGTCGGCAAATGGTCTGGTTTAAGAAACAACCCAGTATATTTTGGTATGATAAAAGTGAAGTAGATAAATCATTAAGTCAAAAACTGGCAGAAATATATACAAAATGATTAAACAGAAACACATTATCTTTGATTTCTCCACTGGAAGCATCTTCTGGGTCCTATTTTCTCTAGCCGCCATATTTATCGTCATGAAGCTTTCTAACGTCATTATTCTTTTGTTTATTGCTGTTCTCATCACTTTGGCAGTTTGTCCTCTGGTGGACCATCTTGAAAAATACAGGATTAATCGAGCTCTTTCTTCCATGGTCATTCTATTGGCTGTATTCGGGACTATCATTTTTTCCGTCGTTTCTTTAGCTTCTCCGTTACTGGACCAGACTCAGCTCTTTCTCATCAAGTTACCTACCATTATCGATACAGTTAGTCCCATCAAGTTTACCGACGGTTCTTTTAATGCCCAATTTGCCACTGTTCCCGGTAAGGTTCTTACTTTTGCTCTCGACACTTTCTCGGCTTTTATCACCGCTTTTACGGTTATTGTCGTCAGCTATTACATGATTCAGGATATGCATAATTTGGAGAACTATCTCAAGTTCTGGTTTGGTGAAAAAGGTCACCGTTATCACATCATCGCCGAAAAGCTGGAAGTCCAAATTGGTTATTGGGTTAGGGGAGAGCTGCTTCTTATGTTGCTTGTCGGCCTTCTGAGTTATATCGGCTATCTCATTATTGGAATTCCTTTTGCGATTCCTTTGGCCCTTATTGCCGGTATGCTGGAACTAATTCCTAATATTGGACCTACAATAGCCACCGTCCCTGCAGTTCTGGTCGGTTTATCAGTTTCCCCGACTCATGGTCTGGCCGCCCTCGTTGTTTCTATCATCGTTCAGCAATTGGAAAACAATCTTATCGTTCCTAAGGTCATGCAACAGGTTGCTGGATTGAATCCCATTATCACCATCGTCGCCATTATGATCGGTTTTCAATTGGGTGGTCCTCTTCTTGCTGTCCTGGCTTTACCCACTGTGCTTAGCGCCCGGGTCATTCTCGGCCACGTCAGGCTAAACAAAGACACCACCATCCCCGAAATCGACTAGCCCTCACCCAACAAGCGAGCCCTTGCGGGCTCCCTAGTACAATAAGCCGGATTCTGTCGTGGAGGAATATCTATCTATGCTCGAGACTTTAGGGACGGAAAAGGCACCTTAATCCCAATTCGTCGATTGCAGCGGGGCGGGTTACCACTCCTCTAAGATTACTCCTTGAGGATCCCCGCCGAGCGGCGGGGCGTTTCACCTTTAATCGTCTCTGTGGCCCTGTCGCGCCTCCCGAGTCACCTCGGGAAGGACTGGGTTTCCCCAGCCACCCTTCCTTTTAGCTGTCCGGACTTTCCTGTCGCCTGAGGCGACCATTCCTCTCGTACTAGGGATAGTATATTTTACCAGACATTTGACTTATAGACTTATTGTTCCTATGATAAGTGTATATGCAAACAAACGTTCTCCTTTCCTTCCAAAACGCCCTTTCCTTTGCCGCCAACCAGGTCTTGGTTGGAGTCATTAACTTTTTGCCCAATATTCTGGGCGCCCTTGTTGTCTTCCTCATCGGTTGGCTTCTTGCCGACTGGCTTAAGACACTTACTGCCAAGATTGTCAACATCACCAAGCTCGGCACTCTTTTCAAAAATCCGGTTGTCACCGATTTCCTAAAAAACGCCCAAATCTCACAGAAGTTTGAAGATGTCATTGGTGAAATAGTTAAGTGGTTGGTTGTCACCCTTTTCTTTGTCGCCGGTATCAACATTCTTGGTATTACCTCCATCAGCCTGTTCTTAAACGGTATCATCGCCGGTATTCCCACTCTTATCGCTGCCGTCATTACTTTGGTTATTGGTGTTGTTGTTGCAGGATTCCTTGAGAAAGTAGTAAAGGGCTCTCTGGGATCGTCTGATCCATCTATGGCCCGTTTTATCGGCAAAGTCGTTAGTTATGCCGTCATGACCTTTTTTGTTCTGGCTGCCCTCTCCCAGCTAGGTATTGCCAGTTTCTTCATCAATACTGTTTTCGTCGGATTTATTATGGCCGTTGCCCTTGCCCTAGGACTCAGTTTGGGGCTTGGCTCCAAAGACATTACCAAGAAAGTTCTCGAAGACTGGTACAAAAAAATCGAGAAATAATTCGAAAATCGTCCCCCTTCAGAGGCAGGTATCCAACGAGAAGATATGGATTTTTAGGTAGGAAGAATAAGTATAATTGAAATAAAAAGCGTATACTGGAAGTATTAGATATTTTATAGGATATTATGCTAAATTTAATCTTACTTTTGGTAGTTGGATCCGGTCTTGTTTATATTTCAAAATATAATTTCACACCCGTCTCAGTTAACCTAGGTGTATATAGTCTCTCGGATATCCCACTTTATTATGTAATTGCCGGTTCGTTGGTAATAGGTTTAGGGCTGTCTTATTTGATGTATATCGTTAATTCGATTTCTACCTCTATTAAACTTCACAGAAAGGATAAAGAGATCAAAAATAGTAAAGATGAAATGCTAGAATCAACAAAGAGAGTTCACCAGCTTGAGTTGGAAAACGAGAAATTGAAGCACGAACCGAGTGTAGAACCAGAGGACACAAACGCTTTATGAAAAATCTATTAAGTAAGATTTATAAAGCCCTCCACCTTCCCAAGAAATTGCAGCTTTTTGTGATGCGTATTTTTCAAGATCAGTTTTTGATCGGTATGACAGGAATAATTTTTAACGACAAAAATGAAGTTCTACTTTTTAAACACACCTATCGCTCACATTCATGGAGTTTGCCGGGAGGCTATCTTAAGGCAGGGGAACACCCACGAGAAGCACTTGAAAGGGAAATCAAAGAGGAATCTGGCCTGGTAGTTAGTGTCGATGAATCTCTCAAAACCCGTACTGATCGTGACTCTGCACGTTTGGACATGTGTTATACGGGAGTTTTGATTGGTGGTGATTTTGGGCCTACCCACGAAGTTTCTGACTATGGTTTTTTTGCCTTGGATAAACTCCCGCTTCTCCGAAAAAATCAGTTATTTTTGATTGATGAAGTATTGAAACAGAAGACTTCTCTCGCCGTCACTTGACAAGTACTACATATAGTTGTAGTATAGGTAGTATGTCAACTAATACAAAGCAACGAGTTACCCTTTTTCTTGATCCAAAATTGATTAAACACGCCAAGACGCAGGCCATAGTCGAGAATTTAACCTTAACCAATCTAGTCGAGATGGCTTTGGTAAAGTATTTACCCGAAGAAATAATCATTGTAAAACCAACAATTTAAGCCAATCAATATTAAAAAAACGAAAAGAAAGATATGACTGTTTATAAACAAAAAAACAAGATAAGAAAAGCGGTGGTGTTAGTACCATGGCTGCAGTAGTAGCGGGAGCGGTGGTAGGAGCGGGTGTCGCGGTAGCCGGAGCGATAGCGTTAAGTAACAAGAAGAATCAAGAGAAACTAAAAGGATTCGTTGAAGGAATACACAAAGAGGTTGGTAATAGAAAAGATGAAGTCGAAGAGAAGATGGCAGAAGGTAAGAAAAAAGCAACCAATACCCTCAAGACCATGAAGAACGCGAAAAAGGAGGTCAAAAGCATATGGCAGAAATAATCAAAGAAACAGTATCGACTCAAGATAACAACGTCAGAAATGTTGTCATTACTCCGGGTCAGGAAGAAGCTACCGATTCTCAAACTCGAGAATACGTAGTTTATTATATTTTAGGAGCAGTGGAGACACTACTGGCTTTTCGATTGGTTCTAAAATTGATGGGAGCCAGTCATTCGAGCCCGTTTGTCAATATCATTTATGGGATAACGGGAGTGTTCGTGCTTCCCTTTGAAGGAATCTTCCGTCGTGGATTTACCCATGGGCTGGAAACCACTTCGGTGATTGAACCTTCAGTGGCCGTCGCCCTTATAGTTTATGCGATCCTGGCTTGGGGAATAGTCAAGCTGATGAGAATCTTTTCGGGCGAAAAACAAGTCAATTAATTTGATACAGATTATTATTAAAAATTATTTAAGAAAAATATGAGTCTTACTTTAACAAACTTAACTCCCTTAACCTCGTTAATCTTTGGCCTGTTGATTTTGATGTTCCCAAAATTTCTGAACTATCTGATCGCCGGCTACTTGATTGTGATTGGGCTTCTGGGGTTGGGTATTATTAGCTGAAACCATAGCTACTTATGGAAATCAAAATTGACGATCAAACAGGTAAGGTGACCGTATCGTCAAACAAAACGCAATCGTTGATGGCGTCGGATTCCATCTCGGGCCAGAAAGAAGCGATCGTCGTCAATAATGACAGTCGGACCGACAAGGTATTGGTGGCAAAATTGGTCAAAAAATCAAACCGAATATTGGTGACAATACGCACGCATAGATTTCCTTTTGATTTTTTTCCCGATACTTTAAATATTGAAGAGAGTAGGCTGACAATCATCAATCGGACTTTTTTCCTTTCTTCTCAAGTGCATAGCGTCGACATCAAAGATATTTCCAACATTTTTGTCAACACCGCCCCCTTCTTCGCTCAATTGGTAATAGTATCCAAAACCTTTACCAGAAATGAAATTAAAATTAAGTATCTCAGAATAAGCGAGGCGGTCATGGTCAGAAGAATCATCGAGGGACTAAGAACGTTTATTATTAAACAGATAGACACTTCGGGTTACAGCAAAGAAGAACTTATCGCTAAGCTAAAACAGCTTAGTATGACCGAAATAGTTACCTAGATCACAAAAAACCCAAGCTTGATCTCTCTCACCCGGGCTTCTTGTTCGATGCTTACTTAGCGCCGATTTTAAACATTTTGGTTCCACAGGTAGGACAAA
>PFUC01000028.1:1129-7783 GCA_002789895.1 Candidatus Collierbacteria bacterium CG_4_9_14_3_um_filter_43_16 | reverse complement strand
ACAAATACGTTAGAGACAAAGAGAGCAATTGCCGGGGCGTGGTATCCCAACTTGGGGATGAGCAGTAGATCAACTACCACAATGATCGTGGTTTGAACTGCCATCATCTTGGTATAGAAAGTCAGCTGATTGAAAGCATAGACCAGGGTAGAGTTACTAATGATCGTGAACAAAAAAGGGATCATAGCCAGAATTAAATATCTAAAGACAGTGATCGACTCGAGATATTTTGGCCCATATACTAAAGTAATAATCGGAGCGGCGAAAAATGAAATTAAGATCATGGAAATGGCTACTCCCGTGACCAGTAGTAATAATTTTTTACTATAGGTGAGGATTTTTTGATTTGAATCAAAAGAAGAAAAACGAGGATTAATTACCGACCCCAGACCGGCGGCCATCATGGCAAAGAGGATAGTGATCCTGCTGGCGGCCGAGTATATTCCGGCGGCATAGCTTCCAGCGAGAAGGTTTAATAAAACAATATCAATACGAGAAATCATGACCGTAAAGATACGCGAAACTGCTATCCACTTGGCAAAATGAAGGATATCCCAAAATGATTTTTTGAAAAAATCGAACTCGATCGAGTAGAGCTCTTTCCCAAAGGTAACGAGTAAGGCAATTAAGGTGGAAATAATATTGGCCATCAACGCAGTACCTATGGAGAGGTTTCCCATTTTGAAAACTAAAAATACGATCGCTATTTTCACTCCGGAGTCCAATATCTGGCTGGCCGTATATGACCAAAACTTCCGGTCTGCAGTGAATACCCCTTGGGTATAAATAATCAGTAGATAGTTAAAGGAGATAACCCCGGCCAGCAGAAGATCTTTACTAAGTGAACCTGGGACGATAGTTTGGTGGAAAAATGAAAAAATACCAAACGATAGAAGGATGAAGACGCCTACGACAAACTCCATCCAGAAACTAGTAGAAAGATATTGATATCTCTCGGAAATCTTTTTGGGTAAAAAGTTTATCAAGGAGTTCGATATCCCCATGTCTCCCAAGCTGTAAACAATAGCCGCGAGAGCGGTGAGGGCAGAGTAAACACCGAAATTGACCGGGCCCAGACTGCGGGCCAGAAGAATAGTAAATATAAAACCGATGACGGCGGATATTCCCAAACCAAGAGCGACCACAAAAGAATCTTTGATAGTCTGAGATCTAAGAATAGCAATAATTCTTTTCACTTATTTATCTTACCCCCTGTTTACCCTAAGTCTTTCTTCAAAGAGGTCGCGACAGATGTCGATCATGGTTTTTTCACTAACAAACCCGAGGCTTCTGAGACGGGAGTTGTCTCCCCAAGTGGCGTGAACTTTTGGTGGTTTGTTGAATTGGGGATCCACTTCGTGAGTGATTCTATCAACTTCGGCCATTTCCATAAGAGTATAGATCATGTCTTCTAGTTTGATGCCATGACCGGAAGAAATATTGATAAGATCACCCGATTTGCCCCGAAGCGACAAGAAGATGCCTTTGGCGGTGTCTTTTACATGCGAAAAATCACGAATATGACCTACATAGCGCGATCTAATTACCGGCTCTTGAAGTCCAAGACTAATTTTGGCGGCCTGATCGGCCATGGCAGGTAAGAAGTAGTCTGTGCTTTGGATAGGTCCTGTGGAATTAAAGATCATGGCGATTTTTGCATCCAGCCCTTGTTCGACCAACTCTCTGATAAAATCTACCATCCGGCTCTTTGATTCAACGTACGGGTCCCCTACTTTGACAAAGGGAACATCTTCCGAAATGGCTCCCTCTCTTTCCTCGTATTGAAGTGCCGATCCCATAAAGACTACCGAAGGGCGATTTGCTTCAGGAAGAGTAAGAATGGCCTTTCCAATATTCCTGGGGCCGATGGCGTTTACTAAATAGGCAAGCTCTGGGTTTCTTTTGGCGGCTACTGGTAGGGCCAATCCTGCGGCGACAACTGCTTTTTTTATCGTTTTTTGTTTTAGATTGTGCTTCCAGAGATATTCTTTGACCGCTTCATAATCCGTAATATCAACAAGTTCTGCCTCTCCCGTTGGATTTTCGACTTCGCTCTTTGCGGTAACTGCCACCTCAATATCTTTTGATCTGGCTAATTTGATAACCTCACTACCGATCAATCCGGTTCCAGCAACCCATAATTCTTTTGACATGTGGCTATTTTACACTATGAGACTTGAGCCAATCAAGATCTGCGTCAACCATGGTCTCCATCAGTTCTTTCATGAAGACTTTGGGTTCCCAGCCAAGTTCTTTCTTAGCTAGAGAGTAGTCCCCTCTCATGTCGGTGATTTCGGTTGGTCTCAGGAGTTTTTCGTTGGAAATGACGTGCTCTTTCCAATTCAAACCGACATGGTCAAAGGCGGCTTTACAGGCATCCTTGATCGAGTAACTGGTATCCGTACCGATAACATAGTCTTTTGGTTTTTCCCGCTGGAGCATCAGCCACATGGCTTCGACATAGTCCTTGGCATAGCCCCAATCTCTCCTGGCGTTCAGATCACCAAGGTGGATCTGACCACTTGTATCTACAAGCGCTTCTCCAAGTTCGTTTACCGGTGGGCTCTTGATCCCCAGCTTGATACAGGCGACACCCATACTGATCTTGCGGGTAACGAAGTGAAGGGAACGGCGGGGAGATTCGTGATTAAATAGAATCCCCCCGCAAACATACATGCCGTAAGACTCGCGGTAGCAACTTACCATCATATGGGCATAGGCTTTGGCAATACCGTAAGGATTATTGGCAAAAAGAAGAGTTGACTCATTGGCTCTCTCAACCCCTTTCACTCCTCCAAGAATTTCTCTGGAAGTAGCTTGGTAAACGCGAGCCTTGGGACAAAAATGTCTAACTGCTTCAAAAACTCGAACCGGCCCAAGAGCGGTTACTTCGCCAGTGTAGAAGGGGTGAGACCAGGCGTCACCAGGAACAGATTGGGCAGCAATGTTATAAACCTCATCCGGCTGATATTTGATCATTACCCGATTTAGTGATTCTTGATCAATTAAGTCGGCTGCCTCCAGTGTTATTTTTCCTTTCAGGTGCTCGATATTTTCGTGAATCATGGAGGTGGATCGTCGAATTGTACCGACTACCAGATAGCCTTTTTCCAGTAATAACTCAGCTAAATATGAGCCATCCTGAGATGAAACACCAATAATGACTGCTGTTTTTTGTTTAACCATATTTTCCAATTTTACACGGATTTTTTATATAGAGCCCCCCGAGTTGCACCGACCTTGTCGATATAACCTTTTTTTAGAAGCTGGGAAGTATCGTACTTTAGCGTTTTTTCATTTACAAGCATAAATCTTCTACGTATCTGATCAAAAGTGCAAAGAGGGTGGTCGGAGATAATATTCAAGATTTCCTTTCTCCTGGGTAGTAACAGATCCTCACGCTTTTCTTCTCTGTTGTTCAGGGATGAAATTATCTCATCAACTTCTGACGTGAGTGCCTCCAAAAAGAATTGAATAAATTCTGTAATTTCATGACTACTTTCCAAAACTTCGTAGTATAGGGCTCGATGGGATTCGATATATTTTTCAAATGGGATCAATCCCCTAAAACCGTATCCATACCGGATCAGAATGTAAGCAGAGATTAATCTACCCACCCTCCCATTACCATCAGCGAAAGGATGAATTTTTTCAAAAATAAATTGTGCTACGGCAGCAATAACTGCGGGGTGGTCTTTTGTATCATGAATGTCTTCTAAATATTCACCCATCAGTTTTGGAATTTCAAAGTGCATCGGAGCTAGATATACAGCATTTCCATTTCCATCAAAGATCGCCCAAGGCTCAGAGCGAAATACACCGGCATTGGCAGACAGCCCACTCATCACCATCTTGTGCAGACCCTTGATTTTAGAGAGAGATAGATCTTTTGGTGAATTCGAGTGGATCTTGTTATATGCAAGTAATAGATTTTGACTTTCCTTTTTTGGAGAGGATTCTTCATCAAGAAAACCCTCTATCTTTGCCGAGTACACGGCACTTCTTAAAATTGACCTAGTTCGTATTGCCAGCTCAATGTGAGGCAATTGATTGATATTCTCCAAGGAAATTTTTTGCGCCTCAAGCTTGATTAGAAACTGAGTTATTTGTGGGGTAATTTGCCATCGATATTTCATTAGTTAATATTAGTATATATTAGTTAATGTTGGTAGATATTAGCTAGTACTTGATCAGTTCGTAATTGTTATATGTTCTTTTATATAGTCTAAGTGGGTCGATTGTGCCGATCTCGAACAAATTGAATTTTTGACGATTCTCCGGACGATAATCAAAGAGAACAAATCTACCGGTAGAAAAAAGCCTATCCGAAGCCGGACAGCGATCTGGAACCAGGCCGTATTTATCTCCATTATCGCAGAGAGCCAAAGGATAACCATTTTTGGATATTAAATGAGAACGTGAGAGGAAATAGAAAAGAGAATAAGCATTTTCATACGACCCGGAAAGGATTTGTAAGGAGACAGGCTTCCCTATTTGTTTTTTGACAAAATTTAAAAGAGAAAGGGTCTCGGCGGATTGTGATTTTTGGATATAAATACTTCGGTCAAAAGATAAGCCGGCAAAGAAAAGAAGCAAACAAACGAGGATGGTGAGAATTCTTCGCCCTTCGATTACAAAAGTGATGGCGAGAGCAAAAAGATAAATGATAAAGAAGTGGGTGAAGACGAGATATTCGGGCGATCTAGGGCCACGATAATTTCTAAGGGATAAGATTTCCAGGATAAAAGCCAAAATAGTAAGAAGCGATATTTTATCCAGTTTTTTCCGGAAGGCGTAGAAAGCAAGAGAGGCAAAGACAAAGATCGAGAGATAGAGACCGAGAGCCGGACTGCCCCACAGAACTTCTCCAAACCGACTGGGCCAAAAAATTGTCAGGTCGGTAAGCCAGCGGACCGGAGTATAGAAGCGGTATTGTCCGAAAGTGGCGTAATCAAGCAAACTTTTGCTCCATGCCAAACTGTGTTGAAATTCAAAGATAATAAGAGGAAACATCCCCAGCCCAAAACCAACAAGTGATAACAAAACAGCGTGAATCCTTGGAAGTATTTGGTGGGCACGAGAAAGAAGCCAGGGCGAAAGAAGAAGGATGGCGAGGGGCAGGGCTTGCAAGTGGGCATGAAGAGCCAAAGCCACTCCGAAGCCCGAGAGCAGTAAATATTTTTTATTTTGGGATTTGAAATAGGCGGAGGCGGCATAAAAGCTCAGGAAAACAGCAAAAGAAACCAGAGAAGTGTTTAATAAGTTGGCACTGTTAACCAGCTCAGCAAAAGAGATCGCAGTGATCAAGGAAAGTAGCAGACCAAAAGTTTTGCCTCTGGCCTGGAGACCGATGAGATAGGCCAAAAAGACGGAAAACACCGACAGCAAGGTGAAACCAATCCAAGGAGAAAAAATACCGGGAATAATAGCCGTAAAGAAGATGATGAAGTAATAGTAAAGAGGTCCAAAATTAAAGCCCCAACTGGATGAGGGTGGGCCCAAGAGAGGTACTCGAAGAAGATGAATCGACTCCAGCCCTATAAGGGCGTCGCGACCCTGATCGACACTGACGTTGAGACGGTTAGCGTAACCATTAAACCTCAGGATAACTGCCAGAAGAAGAATGAGAAGTGGCCAGATTTGCTTTTTAATAGTCACTTGATTTTACAAATCCTTGAAATCGTATTGTTTGCCAATGGATTCAATTTCTTTAAGGTGTTTGTTCCGGTAAGTAAAACGGAAATATTTGGCATTGATGAGGAAGTAGTAAAAACCATAGATAACTGAGGCAATAAAACCATGTAGACCCTCTTTGTAGAACTGCCAAACAAAATATTTATAAAGGAATTCATTCAGTGGAGAAAGAATCATCCTCAAGAGAAAATACAGGTCAGGCTTGTTAGGATCCCGATCAAACAGAATGAGAGCCTCTCGGGTCGAGTAGTAATCGATTTTTCGGATGAAATCCGCAATCGTAGGGTGCGAGAGATGTATTAAATGACCTCGAAGGGTAACAACTCTTTTTTGCTTGTTTAGATACCAAGTCCTGATCAGAGGAATTTTCAATAGGTGTTTTCCGTACCACGTGTCGGAAGAGAGACTTGCTGTCTGGATGCCAAAACCCTCTGCCGTTAAGCCCATTTGATATTCAAAAGCACCTTTCCGGAATAAGCGGATAAAAGGCTTCTTCTTCTGGTCACTTTGGTCAAAGAGTTTGCCGAATTCATAGTTAAGAAAACTGGTTTGGTAGATGTCCGCCTGTTTGACGTAAGTGCCGAGAACGATGGCTTGGATTTCTTCCCGCAGTGTCTCGTCCAGTCTTTCATCGGCGTCAAGAATCAAAACCCAATCATGTTTGGCCTCTAAGACACCCCGGTTTTTATTGTTAAAGACGATACCTTTCGATTCACCCTGGTCAAACAGGATCTGGCAACCGAATTTATTAGCAACAGCGGCACTTTGGTCGATGGTGCGAAAGTCGACGACAACAATAATCTCGTCCGCAAAGTCATGGATATGCCCCAAGAAAGCAGGCAAGAGCTTTTCCTCATTCATAACAGCGGTGACGATAGTAAGGGGGAGTTTGTTGGAATGAGGCATATTTTTTACTGACCAAATAAATACTGGAAGGGAGCCGTGTTGGATGACGCTCGA
>PFUC01000028.1:0-1118 GCA_002789895.1 Candidatus Collierbacteria bacterium CG_4_9_14_3_um_filter_43_16 | reverse complement strand
TCCCCAATATATAGTTTACCGACAAAAGGAATATTGCGGAAGTTCTTGCCATAGATAACTACATCAGTCCAAGCTTCGCTCGTCACATCGGGAGAAACGGAAAGGATCTTGGGGCGCGTTTCGAATTCGATAGATTTAGAGACGATTTTCCCCGAAAGAAGATTAAAGACCAAAAAAGTCAGCAAGAATGAATAAATGGTTTTCTGGGTGACTTTTTTGAATACCCCAAAAGAGAAAAGGAGAAAAATTAGTTCGGGGATTAGCAAAGAGAGAAAATATCTCTGCGAGTAAGTATCCGGATAAAAAACCATAAACTTGGGCAGAACCCGATAGATTGATAAGACCGGTGACAAAATAAACAGATAGAATACTAAAATCGCAAACAAAACTACCAAGATGGAAACGATACAAAGCAAAAATATTTCTTTGACCAAGTGGGGAATGGTTCTTAGCCAAAAGATAAGATCTTTTTCTTGTCCAGGATGTTTGCGAATAATGGCCTTTAAAGAAAACCTATTCAAGGTATTAAGATAAAAATCACGAAAGTTTTTGGCATAGACAGGAAGATCTCTGACCCAGTAATCTCTGGCGACTTTGAACTGATGGAATTTGCGAAGAAAAACATCGAGATTCAACAAGTCAACCAGCTTGTGCTTAGTCTCGTAAACTTGCTGAACCACGGTGATACAGAGGAAGAGATAAGCCCAAACAGCCGTCTTCTCGGCATAGGCTTGGTACCCGAAAAGAAGCATTACAGGGGTTAAGGCAAGGAAACCAAGAGCAAACAGAGCGGAAATTCTAGATTCGAAGCGAAATCGCCGAGCGATTAAAGCCCAGAAAAAAAGTAACGAAATAAAGAGAAAGTCGTAGCTTTTGGTCAGCCAAAAGACATCGTAAAAGGAAAAAGATAAGGCAATAAGAGTCAGATATTGATAGCTCAAGCCCTTCGTAAGCAAAAAGACAAGATAGAGAAGAAGGGGAAGAAAGAAAAAGAAAGTGTTCAGACGGATTTCCGGGTCACCGAAGAGATTAACGAGTTTATTGGTGAAGAAGTAAGTAAACAATTTTCTGTCCGAGTACAGTTCGGCTTTGGGAAAAGATGATTTGGCGGTAAATAC
>PFUC01000048.1:6844-9265 GCA_002789895.1 Candidatus Collierbacteria bacterium CG_4_9_14_3_um_filter_43_16 | reverse complement strand
GTGTCACTTTCTGCAAATCTCCATTCCCCAAAAACTTTGTTCCGTTCTGCCGGATTATCTCTGCCGCTTTAAGCAAAGCTCCCCAATCAGCCTCACCTTTATACAACTGCTTAAAAGTTCTCCCATGCATTGCTACCGCAGGCAGTTTTTGTCCGGCCAAAAATTTCCACCAGCTCTCGTCCGGCTGAGAGCTACCAATTCGTGTCTTCACGCTCACAGGCACTTCTCTTATTTCTCCCGTGTCACTGTGACACCGTGTCACATTGTCCAAGGTCCCCCTTCTCGTTGCCTCTATTACCTCCCCCGCCAAACCCATATCTCGCATTATTCCGGCACCACCGCCTCGTTTCTCCAGTCCAGGAGAGGGACAACCCATATTTATATCAATACCATCAAAGCCCATTTCGCAAACAATCTTTGCCGCTTCAAAAAAAGAGTCCGGATCACTGCCAAACAATTGAGCAATTACCGGCCTTTCAAACTCATCATATAATAGGTTCCTCCAAATCTTGTTCTCCATCTCGCCTCTTTTCTTAATCCTCCACAAGCCTTCCGCACTGACAAACTCGGTGTAAATTACGTCCGCCTTGCCGTATTTTTTGGTAATAAAACGCATCGGGGCATCGGTTACCCCATCCATCGGCGACAGCCCCACGATTGGATAATTAAGTTTGTCCCAAAACATCCATCTATTTTACCCCATTTAGTATGGTACTTTTACCGCGAGCATCCAATGATCATATATCTCCCCCTCAACCCCCTTATCTCTCCATCTTTTATCAAAATCTTCTCTTGACCGGAAAATTACCCCAATCCCTTCCCCCACCTCGTCTTCTTTCAAAACTGATGGATCGATAAACCAGACATTTGTCTCGTCAACATCAAAAACCACGGAGTAGTGACCGCTTTCGAGAGTATCCATCTCATCCTCTGTTCCCCAAGCTTGGTAACAAACCAGACACACATATCCCACCGCCAGCACCGCTTCCAGCTCCGTAATACCGGCTCCGGATGCCTCAAAATACTCGACCCCTTCTTCATCTAACAACTTCTTGATGTTTTTTATCCTCGTACCGTTCACCGGATCAACCTCCAACCTCTGATAAAGTTCGGTTTTGAGCACATCCCCCTTTCCTAACATTAACAATAGATTGCTGACGGCAGCGCCCCCACAATCATAGTTGAATTTTTGTATTACCGGCTCAATCCTCACGACCCTTTTTCTGCCTTTTTGGGGAAGTTCTTTTTCCAATTTTTGGTTTATAAATAATAATTCCAAAACCTTGTCAAAATACTTGGCCTCACCTGTAACCGGATCATTAAACGAACAGTCAGCACCACTTATCCCATAGATAGTGATGTTTTCCGTAACTGCCCCTACTTCCTTTCGAACCGCTTCCGCGTCTCCATATCTGTCCTTTTCCCCCTGAAAAATAATGATTTTACTCACGATATTATTCACCTTGGTTGCCCCTGGAATAAATCCCAAAATCACCAGCTCATATTTTTCTTGATCTTTTTTACTCAAACCCGTCAGATACTCCGCCGCCACTATTCCTCCAAGCGATTTTCCAATTAATCTAATTTTCTTATATTCTCCAGACTCACATTTATCCAAAATACTTTTCAGAGTTTCAATCTCCTCGTCTCTCGATTGATCTTCTCGATGTTTTTCACCCCTATCTATAAAAGGAGAATTAAACATAGCGACACTTCTTCCCAGATCTTTGGCTGCCTTAAATATTTTTTGTACCGACTCGGAGGTTTCCATACCCTGACTGCTTCCACGCAAAATCACATCCAATGCCTCCTTATCTCCGCCATCAAAATATTCCACGTTCAAATCCATACATTACTATATACCAAAAAATATCCCTCTCTGCATTTCACCCGCCCCGAACCAATAACAATTAACCAATAACCATTAACCTCGCTACACTGCCAGCATCCAGTGGTCGTAAACCACTCCCTTGTAATCAATATCTTTCCATCTGCCGTCAAATATTTCTTTCTTTATCTTTCTTATGCCCTTTCCGTACTTGCTTTTCTGTTGTCGCACATAAGGATCGGCCAGCCAAAAATAGTCCCTCTCAACTCCAAACACCACCGAGTAGTGTCCGCTTTCCATCCTGTCGTAGTATTTTTGGCTTCCCCAAGCTTGGTAAACCACCAGGCACAGCTTTTGTTTTTTTACCCTACTTTCCAAGTCGTGCAGGCTAGCCCCATGTTTCTCCCGGAAATTTAGCTCCATCTCCCTAAAGAGACTTTTTATTCGCTCGGGATGAGTCCCGTGCCTTCTGGTGGTACCAAGCCTTCTCTTGACTGCATCTTTCCTGGATTTACATCCCAAAGTCCTCAGAATGGTCATCACGGAGGCCAAACCGCACTCATACCCATTCTCCTGACGGACGGGTTTTACAG
>PFUC01000048.1:0-6787 GCA_002789895.1 Candidatus Collierbacteria bacterium CG_4_9_14_3_um_filter_43_16 | reverse complement strand
TTTACAACCTATCCAAATACTTGTTTGTTTTTGGAATTGTTTGGTCCTATTAGGCCGAATAGTACTGCTGTGAAATTCAACATCGAATGGCTAACAGTAATTAGGTAAATATTTGGATAGTAATAATAAAGAAATGCAAAGCCAGTTCCTCCCACAAAACTTAGTAGTAAATTCCTAATCTTATCGGGATAGATGATATGAATATATGAAAAGATTAATGAATTTATCAATACAATTGTAAAGACAGATGTGAACATATTTTGAAGTTTTGGCATCAAGTAACCCCTATAAACTAACTCCTGAAAAAAACTTAAAACAACGCACATAGATAAGAAGTGTGTGTTTTTCCACCGTTTTTCAACAAACTTTTTATTAAAATGTTTAGCTATTAAAACTAATGAAATACAACCTAGAAATGTAAATAATAAATATGGAAGAAGAGAACTTTTAAAATTATCAATCCTAAATCCTAATCTATAAAAAGTGAAGTTATCCAATAAAATTAAGATACTTATACCAATTAAAGTAGGTATAAAAATAAAAGGTCTGTACCTGTAAGCAAGTGGGTATTTGTAAATAAAATATACTGGCAATATAAATAACAAAATAATTTCAACCATATTCCAATCATACATTCAATCAATTGAAGGTCGGTTGGATGAACTCCGTATATTTGCCAAACGAGAACCTAGCTATCGTGGAAGAGTTAGTTGAAAAGCAACAAAACGGAATGAGCGAAGATCGCTACAAATTAATAGTCCAAGGAACTGCCAAGCTCGCCTATAAAATATTTGTGGGCGCTCTTGGGGTCGAACCAAGCACCTCGGTCTTATCAGGACCGCGCTCTAACCAGATGAGCTAAGCGCCCAAAACCACTCGTATATTCTAACACAAAAGGCCAAAAACGAGCACAAAAAACCGCCTTTCAGCGGATTTTTGTCTCTGTGTAGGGGCGGGGTCTTCCCGCCCAAACAAGCAAAGCAACGGTTTTGTCGTCTCAAGAGTGGCAAGAGTCAGGTAGATTGTATTTAGACACTCATCTACCAATAGTGTGGCGTTTTATCATCGGACTCGTGCAGTCCTATACTCCTAGAAAGGAGGTGATCCATCCGCACCTTCCAGTACGGATACCTTGTTCGTAACTTTCCGCGTATTTCTACGGGTACGGACTATATCTTCATCCCCAAATATTTAGCTTTTTCTGGGTGCCAAGAGCCAATTTTTTGTACAAAATCTACATAAGACTTAGCTTTTACAAAAAATCTCCAGTATTCAGGATCTACATTTACGCTTGGATTGTGGATTACTCCGCAAGAAATTTTCATCTCTTCCAGATAATTCTTCACTTGATCCAAATCTTTATAGTCCTTCTGACAAAAGTAGATATAAAATCTAACTTTTGTGCTCTTTGCGACTCCCCCATCGGTATCAAAGTATCCTCTGACATAATCTTGTTTATCTTTTTCAGATCGAATCTCAAACCCTTTAAGAAAAGATTTAGAAAATTCAACAATATATACATTTCGGGTACTTCCTTCTTTATAAGTCCAGGCATTTCCACCCAAACTTCTAATTCCACTAGCTACCATTTCGACAAACTCTTTAGATTTTTGTGAAACCCTAAAAGTTGTTTTTCTTTCGGTAGCGTCATGAAGGATACCAACAATATAAGCTTTTGATATTTGTGGCGCTCGCGTGTAGTCTCTACGGAGTCCTGATTCTGATGTCTCAGAAAAAGGTTCCCTCGGTATTACCATAATTCAAGTATATCCGAAGATAAACCGAAATGTTAGGCTTCACCGATACAGCGAGATTTTTCAGAGAGATTACTCTCTAAGGTCGCAACGCGCAATATGCGCAAACGACTTAGCCCCCATCGCCAGTCTTACCTTAGGAGGTCCCTTCCTTGCGGTTGGGGATACCCACTTCGGGCACTACTGACTTTGTTGACTTGACGGGCAGTGTTCTGGAATAGATTGATACATCACTGCATCAACTTTCCTCTCGCCGGGCACGCGGTTTTCCCGCACCCTGGCGAATGCTTGATCTAGATGAATATTTATTCATCTGTGTTTTCAGGTAAATTAATTTTTCTATTCCCTCTTTGGTTAGATGTTGTTTATCTTCAAAAACCTTAGCCGCTTGGCAAAAGATTTCAAAAGAAAAACGCTTCTTTGCAAAAAGAGAATATTTTCGAAAAAAGGGAATTATCTTTTCAGCAATATCCTTAATTCCACTGATTTTTAGTTTGACGTGAGGATACCAACCATAACGATCATAGTTAAGTTCATAAATCCTGCCGCAACCTAAAGTTTCGGCAATCATTTCAAGAACTTCTCTATCATCACCCCTTAACTCGATCTCAAAGTTTAGTCTTGGATCAAGTCTGTTTTTGGTTGTGTGATGCTTTCCAATTGTGATTGAAAAACATCCCTCTCCGTCTACAAAACCAGCAATATATTCACCAGAAAGCAACATAAATCAAGTTCGGTCCTTCTTCCGATAAATCGGAATACTACGACCTCTGCAGACTTCTAATCTTTAATCGGCAATTGGTTACCCGATTGCCTACTTTAAGTAAACCCGAAAGTTTACCGAAAGTCAAGACTAGATCTCCCTTCGTGCTTTCATTTCATTTTGTTTTCATCTCGAGCCCATGTATTTTTTACATTTTTCTAACAAGTGTCTTCTCCAGTTGTACGTAGGATCGACAATGTAAAAAACCGTTAAAACTTCAAGCTAAAAACTGCTACTTTAACCCTCCAACACTTCCGTCACCGGACAGTGTCTGTTATTTCGCTTTACAGATCTTGTTTATCTGTAGGGGGATTTACACCCTCTAGAACATGAAAGTGGAAGGCGCATATTATTTGTACAAGAAACGAGAACGTATTCACCGCGGTGATGCTGATCCGCGATTACTATCAACTCCCCTTCACGCAGGCGAATTGCAGCCTGCGATCCGAACTGAGGATGGGTTTATAAGGATTAGCTCCGGCTCGCGCCTTGGCATCCCGTTGTCCCACCCATTACGCCATGTGTGTAGCCCTAGATATAAGCGCCATGCTGATTTGACGTCATCCCCTCCTTCCTCCGCGGAAAAAACCGAGGCAGTCGACTATGGATATTTAACATAGTCCAGGGGTTGCGTTCGTTACGGCACTTAAGCCGACGCCTCCAACAATGTTTGAACATTACTTCAAACGTAGACTATACCTTCACCCTTCGCTTTCGCGTTAGGGGCCGACGTGTTATGGAAATAGATTACTCTACCCATCTTCATCCTGTCTAAACAGGAATCTAGTCGTTACGGGGTCAAGACCTTTATATTTCATACATTCTGGCATATATTTGAAGATTAAATTGAAAAATTGATTTACTGAATTACTTCTAATTCTTAGTCTCTTTTTCTTTTCGTTCAACAAACAGTCCAATTTGAACTTATTTTTCAACAAAGAAATAATTTTGTTCAAATCTTCCAGTCGATAACTCTCGGTCGCTATTGTCGGATACCTATGATTTTCTAGATGACCATCATCCATATACCAAATTGCTAAAGAAAGAGGAGTTAACCACTTTTCTAGGATCTGGATAGGGATGGTCTTCTTACCATCAGGATAAAATAACTCTCTAAACTTTCGAAAATACTGTCTCAAAAAGAATCTTTTGCTCTCTGAAATTACTCCATTTCGTCTATCAAGACGTGAAACGGTAGCAATTTTTGGATAAGCTAATCTCTTTAATAAAGTGTATTTCCAGTTCAAATAGTCACTTTGTTTGCTTGATTGCTCAAAACAAACCTTTCCTAATGGGTAAACATAAGCGTCCCCCAAAATAGAACCAATTATTATCGACAATTCATCATGCGAAAGAGATATATGAATATTCCTTCGTATTAGAATTTGCCGAATGTCAGTCTGACTTCCCTCGGTATTACCCATTTGACTTCATTTAACCCAAAGTTAAACCGAAAGTCAACAGGGCTTCACCGATATGAGTCGGATTTCTCATCTCGCATTACTGCGAGAGGTCGCGATAGCTCACGACACGAACTGACGACAACCATGCAGCAGCTGTGTAACACCCTCGAAGGAGTCCCCGTTTCCAGGGATTTGCAGTTACATGTCAAATCTAGGTAAGGTTCAAGGTTTCGTATCCAATTAAACCACATGGCACGCTGATTGTGCGTTTCCCCGTCAATTCCTTTGAGTTTTAGCCTTGCGGCCGTACTCCCCAGGCGGAACACTTAACGCGTTAGCTTACACCACTCCCCTTGCGGGAAATAGCTAGTGTTCATTGTTTACGGCTAGGACTACAGGGGTCTCTACATAATGTTACTTTCATCTCGATAAATATCGAAACTACTAACCAACCGAAGTTGGCGGTTAATCATTTCTGATTAACTCTGTACGTTACCGCACAGATCGGACTGTATCATGCTCCGATTTTCATCGGAGTCCGGCGTACAGTCTCTACGGGGTTTTTCTCTATAAGGAACAAATTTATATTCAAACTCGGGCAAGATATACTTGCCTAACTTACTTTTTAACTCTTGCAAAGTTCTAAAGGGAAAATAAATAATATATTTTCCTTTATTAATTCGCTTTGAGGTCTGAATCCCAATATTTTTCTTAATAGCCTTGATAAGTAAACTTACCTCCGCTTCAGAAAAACTATGAGTTTGGATTGATAAACCAGCATATTCTGCCGAGCCATCATCCATAATCCAGACAGCAAGTACCAAAGGATCAATAGTGTCAGCCACCTCATTGGTGATTGTCTTTTTGTTGTTTTTATAAAACAATTGGTAATAGTGGGTAAAAATAGGATGGGTTAAAGTCACAAACTCGGCAAAGTTGTAGTCTTTTATGCCGACTTTTTGGCTAAAACATCGTACTTTCATCGAAATAATTGGTTCAAAAATACGCCATTTGTAATTTACCAAACTTAGTTGTTTAAGACTATGTTTAATATGCAAACGACAATTCTTTCCCCTAAATCTCAAACCACCATCTCCTAACATTGTTCCAATCAAAACACTCCTTTGAATTTTGTTTAAACAAAATTTACTCTTCTTATAGCTAAAAACTTCCCTCGGTGTTTTCCTCACTTACTCAGTATATCCGAAGATAAACCGAAACTGCAAGGACTTTCACCGATATAGCCAGTTCTTAAATTACGCATTACTACGTAATGGGACTAGTTAAAATCCCTTTCGCTCCCCTAGCTTTCGTTCATCAGCGTCTGGAATGTTCTAGTTGCCTGCCTTCGCTTTTGGTATTCTTCTTGATATCAATGGATTTCACTCCTCCACCAAGAATTCTAGCAACCCCGAACACCCACTAGTCTGTTAGTTTATCGAGCATCTCTGGAGTTGAGCCCCAGGCTTTAACCCGATACTTTACAAACCGCCTACGATACTCTTTACGCCCAATAAATCCGGACAACGCTTGCGCCCTACGTATTACCGAGGCTTCTGGCACGTAGTTAGCAGGCGCTTTCTAATAGGGTACCGTCAAAATTTCTTCCCCTATCACAGTGGTTTACGACCCGAGGGCCTTCATCCCACACGCAGTGTCACTGCATCAGACTTTCGTCCATTGTGCAAAATTCCCAGTTGCTGCCATCCGTAGATGTATGTTCCGTGTCTAAGTAACATTGTGGGGGGCCGTGCTCTCACACCCCCTAGCCGTCATAGCCTTGGTAAGCCATTACCTTACCAACTAGCTGATAGCGAACAGGCTCATCTTTCTGCGGCCGGTTAAGGCCTTTCTCCTTGCGGACTTATGCGGTATTAATCCCGCTTTCGCGGGACTATTCCCCACAAAAAGGTAGATTCCTGTCTTTCCTCACCCGTCTGCCACTGCTCCACACAAGGCCTTGCGGCCAAGTGCTTCACCGTTCGACTTGCATGCTTAAGGTACACTGCCAGCGTTCGTCCTGAACCAGGATCAAATTCTCAAAAAAAATTGAATTTTACGTCACTCTCACCACTCTTCAAACGACAAAAAATTATCGAAAAAATAATTGAAATCAGCTCAATTATTTGCTGCTTCACTTGTTAACGAGCTTGGATATTTTAACAGCCCTTTAGAACCTCCGCAAGAGCATCTTTTCAGATCTCCTTTTGTAGGAAAAACACTGACCGAAAACCCAAATCGGTAGTCTTATTTTATCACAACATCACCACAAATAACATCCATCTTCCACGTTTATCCCATAACTGCATTTTTGTCTTTTCTAAGGTATAATATCGTCAACTTCTGTCTCACGAGAGGCACTTTCGTTAATCCGGGAACAAAATATGTTGCTACTATCCAAAATGGTGCCGAAGACGAAGATGCGCTCGGCTGGGACGGAGACGTCCGCACTTATCTTGAATTTATGGCCAACGTTCGTGACATCAAGGGTTTCGGGCTTTACGGAATAGTCTGGAACGGCGGGGGTGTCACTGTCACCGAAACGTTGATGGCGTACCATGAATTCCACATTCCCATTTTTGTCATTGTCTGGTCTGGTCGTCAGGCAGATGATAAACTGTCCGCCACAAATTTCAGTGGTGAACATGTACATCACATCAGCAAACACGATCCAGCCTCTCTCCGTCAAACACTAATCAAATACGGCCTCAGTCGTTAATTTTCTCAAGCTGCCCGCAAAAAAACTGCTTCCAAGAGGACCAAATATACAAGACCTGTCAAAGCCATCAAGTCCTTTACTTTATCCAATAGACCAGAAAGCCCTCTCCCTCTTCTTTTGGTGGTCCTTTTGGCTTCCATCATTTTTT
>PFUC01000036.1:2713-10351 GCA_002789895.1 Candidatus Collierbacteria bacterium CG_4_9_14_3_um_filter_43_16 | reverse complement strand
TGCTGATTTTCTGCACCCATCACATTTTCAGTATGACCCGAACAATGTCCGAAGTCAACTAGTGTGGGATACTCAGGGATTCCAGCATACAGCCAATTTTTCGTTTCCTTCTTACGAAGGAATGTCCCCTGTCGAGGAATTTCGCTACCATAGAACAGTTCACTTTTGTTGCTACATCAATGAAAATTGATGTGCCACACATATTTCTAGTGTGGTCTTCATATCGCTATGAAGGTCGGACTATATCATCTCCTTTCGGAGGTTGACATATAGTCTCTGAGGATTATTTGTTGGGAAACACATCGGTTATTTGATATTTTCTGGTTCTACCTTTTCCAATATTTATCTTCTCTCGAAGCTCCAATATCTGTCTCAACCCAGATGATTCACGATGTTTACCGTGCCCCATCAATTTTGCAACTTTACAAAAAATTGCATAATTTGTTTGTTTTGATTCAGAAAATAATGGATATTTATTGAAAAAAGGAATTACCTTTTCTAAAATATCGCTTGGTTTTGTAACATCGAAGGAATGAATACCATCTATCTTACGTGTTTTAATAATTCCACAATCCAATGTTTTCTTTAATAAATAAAGTAACGCTGGATCTTTTTGTGAAACATTAAAACTCATAACTACCTGCCATTTAAGACCGTAGTCATCTTTTTTACGCAAAGAAAGATTGAAACTTCCTTCACCTTCGACAAAACCTGCTAAAAAATAACCAAGTGGATCACCAACCAATTCTTTCCTGCTGATTTTCCGCACTGAACGCATTGTCACTATGTATATAAATATACACAGTAGCGTCAGATACTACAACCGTTCGGTCACCATCCGGCGACCTACGGTACGGGGATTCCAGCATATAGTCAACTTTTATAACTACAATAATTTATAGTTACCGCTGCCGTTCACCGGGGCTTCAATTGCAGGCTAGCTCCAATAAATTGGAGATCACCCACGCATTTAACCTTCCGGCACTGGGCAGGTTTCAGCCCGTATACTTCAGCTTTCGCTTTTGCACAGACCTGTGTTTTTGTTAAACAGCCGCTTTATACTCTTTTGTTGTAGCCCAGATTTCAACCTGGGCAAGGCATCTCGTAGAACTTACGCCTAGCTAATTTGCCGAGTTCCTTAAGAAGAGTTCTCTCGCTATCCTTGGTCTACTCGACCAGAGCACCTGTGTCGGTTTAAGTACGGATTATCTACACTCTCACTGCGACGCTTTTCTCGGAAACTGAAGTCATCCATCTTGCCCGCCTTACGGCAGACTCGTATTCATAACTCGTGTAAACGCCACTGCGGATTTGCCAACAGTGACTGACTTGCTATTTAAGCGTATGTATCTTCAACACACCGCTTGGACTATCCAATTTCGTCCCGCCCCAGTTAATAACGATTGTAGACAAGGACTGGAATATCAACCAGTAATCCATCGGCTACGCCATATAGGCCTCACCTAAGGGTCGCCTTACCCTACGTCGACGAACGTTGCGTAGGAAACCTCGCTCATTCGGATATAAAGATTCTCACTTTAATACGCTACTCATGCCGGCATTCTCACTTCTTGCTGCTCCAGAGAACCTTCCGGTTCGCCTTCAAAGCTACAAGAACGCTCCTCTACCATCATTCCAATAAATTGGAACAATCCCAAAATTCGGTAATATATTTAGCCTCGTTACGTCTTCAGTCGTGCATCTCTCGGCTAGTGAGCTGTTACGCTTTCTTTCAAGGATGGCTGCTTCTGAGCCGACCTCCTAGGTGTCTGAGAAATAACACGTCTTTTACCACTTAATATATATTTAGAGACCTTATTTGTGGGTCTGGGATGTTTCCCTTTCGCCCCCGGAGCTTAGCCCCCGGGTACTGACTCCCGCACAATTGATATGGGTATTCGGAGTTTGGTAGAAAATCACGATTTTACTCGTGAAGTTCTTTCAGCACTCTACCCCCCATACCGTAAATGCGAGGCCATGCCAAAACATGTTTCGAGGAGAACCAGCTATCTCCAGGTTCGTTAGGCATATTACCTCTAACCACAAGTCATCCGATGATTTTGTGACATCAACCGGTTCGGGCTTCCTGTCAGATTTCTCTGACCCTCTCCCTGCTCATGGTTAGCTCACCTGGTTTCGGGTCTACACAACACAACTACACGCCCTGTTAAGACTTGGTTTCCCTTCGGTTTCCCGGAACATATCGGTTAACCTTGCTGTGTTGAGTAACTCGCCGGCTCATTCTTCAATAGGCACGACGTCATCCTGAGGCCTTTCGGCCGTAGGACTCCGTCTGTTTGTTAGCAATCAGTTTCAGGATCTTTTAATAGGGCTACTCACCCTTCTTTTCACCTTTCCCTCGCGGTACTAGTTCACTATCGGTCAGTAAAAGTAATTAGTCTTGGACCGTGGTCGGCCCGGATTCGATCTAGAGTTTGCCGTCTCCAGATTTACTTAGGTACCAAACTTTAACATTCCCATTTTCGAATACGGGACTCTCACCCACTATGGTCAACTATTCCATGTTGTTCTTCTAGCAGAAATGTTAAGTTATGTTTGGCCCTGCAACCCCACCAATAAATTGATGGTTTAGACTCACCCCTGTTCGCTCGTCGCTTACTAAGGGGCTCTCATTCGATTTCTTTTCCTTGGGGTACTTAGATATTTCAGTTCCCCCAGTTCCCGAAACACGACTTACGTCGCGTAACGACCAGATAAATCTGGTCAGGTTTCCCCATTCGGACACTACCGGATCATAAGTTCTTGTCACCTCCCCGATAACTTTCGCAGACTTGAAACGTCCTTCTTCGGCTTTTACTGCCAAGGCATCCACTGATTGCATGAGTAGAATAAATCAATAATTTTTTGCTTCAAATTTGAATTTGAATTCGTGCGATCTACTTGCATAATCTATTCACTTTTCAAGGAACAACTTTGAGCTCCTTGAGCTCGTGGTTGATTCTAAAGGTATTAATTCTTAGAGTCAATCACCAGATCAAGTTTGTGGACCCAATGGGATTCGAACCCATGACCTCCTCATTGCAAATGAGGCGCGCTAGCCAACTGCGCCATGGGCCCTGGCATCTCACGGTTTGTTTTAAAAAATGTGCCCAAAAACGAAAAAGGTCCGCCATAGCGGACTTTTATATAAACCAAAGCGCCAAAAAACCTAGGGGGATTTAAGACTTTCTTTGTAGTTTATGTTCATATTGTCTGCTAAGGACAAGCGCAATTATACCAACAAAAACCCCCTCTTACAAGGGGGTTAAGACACGTGGTGGTGATCATTAAGAAACTCGTCCCCTGCTTAATCTGTTCCAGCAGAAACTGGCAGTCTGCCCGTAGCATCCTTGGACTGTGGTAGGCAAAACGAAGAATAAAGCCATTCACCGCCGGCTCCAACTCGGGACCAGCCTCCATAGCCACAACCTTACCTGTTATTTTCAATTTACACCTCCAAGCTGAGATGCCCCTATTCTACCTCAAGCTCCAGACCACCGTAACAGTTTTACTTATCTTGGTTGTGCCTATTTCAACCGGAGCAGGTACGCTCAAATCAGACTTTGCTGACTCAGCTCTGTACATCAGTGGATAAACTGAAGATGCTTGACCACTCTCATTTATCGATATCACCCGCCCCAACTTAGCTCCACTGGCCGCGGCCATAACCTCCGCCTTCTTTCTCGCATCAGCCACCGCCAAACCTATCAACTTGTCATCAGCTTGTTTACTTGTATCCAATTGGAAATTCGGGCCATAGATATTCGTGGCTTCACTGGCATTCAGCAGGTCTGTTAGCTGTCCGGCTTTTGAAACATCTCTCAAAGTGATTCCTGTTGAGTTGCTCGCACTCCACTGACCCATCACTACTTTACCGGGCTGAGGAGGGTAAATCGTAGTCTCGACCCTTTCCTGCATCTGATAAACGTTTACCTGCTCTGTTTGAATATCGGCGTCAGCTACACCAGAAGCCTTAACCGCTTTGATCAAAGCCGCCATCTTGGTATTGACCTCGTTAATTGCCGTCTCTTTATTGTCATTAATTGCGTTTACTCCAGCCGAAAACTCTGCAATTTGATTTTTTTCATCAGACTCTGCATACCCCGTTACAGTTACCACTGCCTCACTTTTCATAATCACTCTCCCCCAAGTAATGTCCCCCCATGGGAAGAAGTACAGAGCTCCAAGTACCATGAGGCCACCCAGAATCCACCTTATAAAGGCATCCAGTTCGCTTTTATTCATATTTTAACTTTAACAATTTGGTGTTTACTAGTCAAATTACCTACAAGGAGTAAAATACCTTCAAAGAACCTTAAAACTTGGAGGATTCATGGCTGAAAAAGTTATCTATCGTCTGACACTATCGATTTTGTTCTCCACCGAAAAAGATTTGGAGCACGCCATTAGCACTTTCGGCTCTTGGTGTGAACAGCTGGACGCGAAGGATAAACAATATGGCTTCGTCAGATCCGGACAGTTGCTCGGTGAACTGTTGCTGATTTCATCTTTACACTTCGAAGGCTGGCAACTGTTTCGGCTCATCCAAGCTCTCGAACTAAATGGGCTGGTGTCCGTAACTAAAAATGTGTGTTTACAAATCGTCCCCAATTAGTTCTCTACCCCGCCCAGTCGCGGGGTTTTTCATAAAAATTTTTCCATCTCTCCGAAGTCTTGAATTACGTAGTTTGCTCCCAAACAAAGTTGTTTATCTCTAACGTAATATTCTTCATATCTGCTAGGAAAATATATTCCGGTATCCACTCCCGCCCTTCTTCCCGCCATAATATCTTTTTCGTTATCTCCTATCATAATCGCTTCTTCTGGTTTTCCTCTCATTATTTCTAATGCTTTCAAAACCCCTTCCGGGTCAGGCTTTACGTACTCCACATCTTCTTTTCCCAAAAAAACATCTACCAACTCACGCAGGCCATTTTTCCTTAGAGATCCCTTGACCCATCTTTTTCGAGAGGCTGTCACCACCCCGATTTTCCCCCCGTTTTGTTTTATTTGGCTGAGTAGCTCAAACACACCCTGATTCAGTTTTACAGTGTTGAGTTTGTCCAGCACTTCTGTCTCCAGCTCCGCAAAAAACTTCTCGCTGTCACTTATCCCCAATCTTTCCGGCCCTCCCCAATCTCCAATCACTTCCTTACCTATTACCTTATTTGTTACCTGGATATCATAATTCGCAAAAATCTTTTTAAACCCGGAAAACAAAATCGGCAGAGTATCGGCCAAACTCCCATCCCAATCAAAAAGAAAATATTTATACTTCATGTTTACATTCTACTGGAATCACCGAATGCTGAGCTTCCGATAAACGAATCTCCCCATTAAGGCCAATCCCAGAATAATTATTACTATTGGCAAGTAAACTACCATCCAAATAATTACATCGGCTACTGATCTCATAGCACCAATCATCGATCTGACGGCC
The DNA here is from genome assembly GCA_002789895.1 of Candidatus Collierbacteria bacterium CG_4_9_14_3_um_filter_43_16. Classification (GTDB taxonomy): domain Bacteria; phylum Patescibacteriota; class Microgenomatia; order UBA1400; family MFAQ01; genus UBA10133. The sequence continues at coordinate 4,911 of PFUC01000036.1, read as the reverse complement.
GCTTTAAACACCACCATCGGTCGCCACGCACTGTCTGGAGCGTAAGGCAAAGCCAGTTCATCGGTTGACAGACTCACAGAAATTCTGGTCAGTTTCGCTGTTTGTTCCAGATACTTTTGTTGACCTTTTAAGCCATCAATCTGCTCCTGAATGTTGTTTATCTGCATTTGAACCTCCATCAGATCCTGCACCTTCACAGCCTGATCCAAAATCACCTCCATCTTTGCCTTTATCTTTACCAGATTAGCGATTCTCGCTTCAGCATCCACATATTGATCCGTTACATCATTTCCAAACACATTTTCGGAGACCACTCGAACTCCAATTGTTCTGATTTTATCTAAAGCGTCTTCCCTTTTTTCAGTAGGCACTCTTAGAGAAATATGCCCGCTGGCGGCACCTTCCGGCTTAGTCAAAGACCTATCTACCATAAATCCACTCATATCTATCGCAATTTTCTCTATCCCCTTTATCGATTCTGAAACATCCTTAACCAGCATCGACATATTTGTATCCTGAATTACCATTCTTTGGCTTGACTCTGCAGGTGGCACTTTTCGAACGACTCCACCATATTTTCCATTCGATATCGCCACATCGCCAGAGGGATAGCTCAAAGAAATTCCCGCATTCTCCATGCTTTGACTACGAAGTTTAACCAAAGGCGATGTCTCTTTTCCCAAAAGAACGATTATTACTATTCCTAGAATTATTATCAACCAATTGCTTCTTATCCAAGAGAATACATTCATAAATCTACTTTATCATAGATAATAGATCAGGATGAAAATCACCCCTCTCATTGTCGGACAGATGTCCACCAACTGCTATCTGGTTTCAGATGAGCAAACCAAGCAAGCCATCATTATTGACCCCGGTGAAGAGGGCGACTTTATCAGCACCACCATTTTAGAAAATAAACTGGTTCCAATGGCCATCGTTCTAACCCATGGTCATTATGACCATTGTCTTGCCGCCCTAGAATTAAAATTAAACTTCAACCCTCCTATTTATCTTCACCGGCAAGATCTCTTCCTCTATGAAAAAGCTCATCTCTCGGCTGCCCGCTTCTCCAGCATAGCCATCCCCAAGCTCCCTCCGATTGATCACTTCCTCGTCAACAACGAGGTAATTACGTTTGGCCAATCCAATCTGAAAGTCCTCCACACCCCCGGCCACACTCCTGGATCAATCTGTCTCCTCTCCCCAACCAATAACAATGAACCAAAAACTGATAAGGTCATCTTCACCGGCGACACTCTATTCGCCAACGGGGTTGGCAGCACAAACCACACTTACTCTTCTACTTCCGACCTCCATCAATCTCTCTCCAAACTAAAAACCATCAACCTTGAACAAACTACTTCTCCTCTCATCTATCCAGGTCACGAAAATACTCCCGTTTCCTTTCCGATCTTAAAACGCTTGGGTACTACTAAACCATAACACCAAGAAGCGCCACCTCTCCCATCATCCATTCTTTTATGCCCTCACTTACAAAACAGCTTTCCGTCTTTGAAAAATTAAAATCGCTCTCCCATCCAAGCCAAGCCAATAATAAATCTGCTTTTGTATTTATATCTTCATTTCGTACCATAGTTCCGGCTTTATACGCCCGCAGTGCCTCCTCAGTTACCCCATTGTTTGAGTATTCCTCAACTTTTACCGCCAAAATCTCAGGCATTGTGCGAAGAAGTGCCAGTTTGTCTGCATCCCTAGTCAATTTTGCATAAACATCATCTCCTTGGTAAGAAAAAGCGCTATGATGTCTTACTGACTCAACAACACTCTTCTTATTTATCCCCACGACTTCAAACTCCATAAACTCATGATTTTTGACCATTTCCGAGCCCATCAAGGCATGGTCAAAACCAGTCTTTATGTCTGAAAAACTTCCAAGTAACGCTTGATCAAACCGCCCAATGTCATGTAGTAGACACACCGTCCCCACCTGATAGTCGTTCCAGTCAAGTCCTTTTTCAAAAGAGGTGATATCGATCCCAGCCATCACCACCTCCCGTGTGTGGATAATTTTCACCAAAATCATTCTCTTGATCAGATCGGTTTCTGCCTTCCCATAAGCACAGAATACCACCTCCAAGAACCACTCGTATACTCCCCTTGGAACTTTGAAATTCTTGGTTCCGTTTTCATGAAACAGTTTTTTTGTCCAGGCTCGTACCGTGTCCTCGGTTTTA
>PFUC01000036.1:0-2698 GCA_002789895.1 Candidatus Collierbacteria bacterium CG_4_9_14_3_um_filter_43_16 | reverse complement strand
CCCTGACGAGTTCAACTCACTCATTTTTTCTTACGCCAAATAGCACGTACCGGCAAGGAAAACTTGAAGGTAGTCCCTTTTCCCACCCTGCTCTCAAACCAAATCTTCCCTCCAGATAACTCAAAATGGTTCCCTTCTGCCCATATTATCGGCTGCTCAAACTGTGGAGATCCTGCAACGCGCCCCGTCGTACAACGACGCTCTGCTTTGCTGGAAACTAGCCTTTTCGAGAACCGAAAGCAAGGAGGACAAACCCTAGTTATCTTGTCTTTTTAAGAACCTTGTCTGTCAACCCCAATATTTTCAAACCCTTCAACAGCATCAAAGCATCATGCATATACTCGGTTTCTTCCCTCGATACGGTTGGGAAGGCTAGATAATCTTCCTGTGCTTTTCCGGGCATAAAGATTACCGCCTGTCCTGGTTCGGCACCAGGTTTTACATTTCCTTTACCGATTGAGTCCACCGCCTTTGACCACCACCCAGGGGCAACCAGCATCGGAAACTTCGTATAAGCATTGGAACCATCGTAAAAAGTTGCTGCCCCTGCATTTGCCATATGCGTACCCACTACCAAACCTGGTTTTTCGTGTATATGCAGGTCATAAAGTCGCTGAAGAGCCCACTCCGGTTTAGAACCGGACCCATGACCTTCTGCTTTATCTGCCGCTACTACCGGATATATCGTTTTCCTTCCGTCTCCAGGGCCAATTGAAAGCTTCAAAAGTGATAAGTGATGAATCAGCGGGATACCTGTTTCCGTAGCCACATATGACGCCGGAGCCACTGGTAGTTGTTCCGGTTCTTTACCCACCTTCCCCTTCCAAGCACTTTGGCGCATAGACTCACACATCATAATCGCCAATGTTTGATAGTTAGTTCTTTCACCTTCCTTACCTATTAGTCGCACAAATTTGTCCAAAACGTCTATTCTGTCTGATAGTCTCCCAGCATCTTTATCAATCATGTTTCTCAAAAAGAGAACCAATCGATGTGGATTTTCGGCCACCTCTCTCATAAATCCCTGCAAGTCTTTAAATCCCTCCAGAGTCGATCCAATCCTAGCATTAGCCACCAATTCCAGAGCCACCGGAAGCTGTGTTCTAATATCCAGATTCAGAGTGCTGTATGGAGCCTTCATTTCAATCTTAGAATAAGGATTCCTGATTGTTTCACCACCCACAATCACTTTTCCCACCGGCCGGTCTTCAACGTACCTGGCACCCAGCCTATTAGACCCGATAGGGTAGGAAATCACCGGTCCGGTCTCCACACCCTTCTTTGGATCTCGAATCAGTTCCAGTAGCTCTTTTCTTTTACCCAGTTGCTCAACTCTGTCTAATAGTGTTACCGCGTCGATCGCTGTTTGGGCTTGTCTCAAATTTGCCGAGGGAATATTCATGTCTTCCCGTCTCCCTTTTTTGGGAATTATTGTCACCACTTCACCTTGAGGCTCTGGCATCGACAAACCAAGTTGCGTACCATACAAGTCTGTTGGTCCATTCGGATTTGTTCCCTTAACTGTACCAGCAGAAATATAATACACTTTGTATTTGGCACCGGCGTAAACTTCTTCGGCCACTTGCATTCTGTGGATATGACCCGCAACTGAGCCCTTTGGTCTGCTGCTTTCGGAAGTGTTTTGCATTACCACTCTTTGTCCGTCCAATTCGTCAAACTTACTTCCCCTAGGGGGGTTATGCCAAACTTTAATATCATGCTCATAACCATTAGGAAATTTAAGTATCAAAGTCCCCCCGTTTTGTATAAGTTTAATATCTAGATCTCCGATCATTGCTCTCCAGGTATTCATCGTGGTTTCGGCCATCCATCCAGGATGAGCCCAATATTCAGACACCATACCCAGGATTCTTCCTGCATTAGCCAGAGGTTCAAAGTACATCATTCTCATAAATTCCAATTGTGTCTGAGCATCGGCATCAGCCTTCGAGTCAATTGACTGCGAATGTTTACCGTTAGACCAGCCTTCGATTTCATCTCCAGCAAAAATTACCAGCACATCAGGATTTGATAAGACATAAGCCAAAAGTTCGTCCATAGCATCGAGATCTGAAACCTTGCTTCCCAGATGCCAATCGGAAAGAACAATAATTTGCTTCGGAACCATATTGGGAACTTCCTGGGTTACTACCAATTTGCCTCTATTATCAATCTCTAACCTCTGACCGGTTTCGTGATGAAATCTGTAGTCTTTTATCTTTTCGCTATTTGTCCTATCTGGGGGATAAACGCTTACTGTCCTCAATAGCTTATCTGTTTCTTTTTGGGCCATTTATTTAGGATTTATAAATTAATAAATACTTTCTTTATCTAACCGAATTATACCCTCAAATTATGTTTGACAACCACCAGTTTTTTATCCCATATTTATGTATAAAATCTTTCATACCAATCACAAAAAATCCTTAGTGTTCTATGAAACTACTTTTTTCAAAAACTCACTCGTCAACCTTTCCACATCTTTTGCACTATCAGCCATTACCAACTTTTTTCTTAATCCAGAGGACCCATCAAAACCTTTGGTATATCCTACCAAATGTTTTCTCATTGGAAAAAATTGAAATTTTCCTCCCGCCTTGAGTCCTCGGTTTCTTGAGTTCTCGAGTTCTTTAAATATTTCCTCGTATTTCTTTGCATGTTCCACCATCACCATCAATCTCTCCTTCAGTGTTACCAT
>PFUC01000090.1:15468-41195 GCA_002789895.1 Candidatus Collierbacteria bacterium CG_4_9_14_3_um_filter_43_16 | reverse complement strand
AATTTATTTAAGGTGACCCCGGCGGGAATCGAACCCGCGATCTTTTGGATGAGAACCAAATGTCCTGGACCGCTAGACGACGGGGCCATGGACTCTATTGTATCAGATTATTGAGGCTAAACGAGCCTAAAAGCGCCCAAAATACTTGACAGAAAGCATCGACGTAGCTTAAAATACACAGAAGATATAAGCCGTTTGCTGTCTAGCCGGTTCCCAAAAAGAATCACTAAGGGACTGGTATTTTTTTAGCCTCATTAGCCTTATATTTTGACCGTAGCGAAAAATTATAAAAACAACATGACACAAACAGTTCACCGAGTTCAAATGACGCCTCTTGGTTACCGTCAGCTGGTAGATGAACTCAAACAGCTAGAATCAACCGGTCTTCCGGAGGCCATTGAGCGCGTGGCTAAAGCCCGTGAGTTTGGTGATCTCTCCGAGAACGCAGAATACCACTCCTCTAGAGAAGATTTAGCCACCCTTGAGGGCCGCATCGAAGAATTGAAAGACATCATTACCAGAGTCAACGTCGTTGATATTAAAAAGTCCGGCGAGGAAGAAGTTGGTATCGGTAGTGTTGTCATGGTCAGTATCAACGGTAGTCAGCATGAATTTTCGATTGTCGGTGAATGGGAAGCCGATCCTGCCGCCAAAAAGATCTCTCACGAGTCCCCACTGGGCAAAGCTCTTCTTGGTCGAAAAGTCGGTGACAACGTCGAGGTCGAAGCTCCTGCCGGCAAGGTCACTTACATTGTCAAATCGGTTAAGTAATTTTCTACCAGCTTCCGCCACCACCCCCACCGCCACCACCTCCCGATGATCCTCCGGAAAATCCGGATCCTCCTGACGAGGAAGATGATGGATTGTAAGAAAGCCCCGAAGCGGCCGAATGACTAAAGTCGGAAACAAAGCCGGACCACGCCAGATTATTCATTCCCCTTCCACCTTCTAGGTATTTCGGCGGTCTGATATCTAAAGCGGACATATCCTTAGTCAATTTACCAATGACACCTAGAGCAATCGCAAATGGAAGTATTTCTTCTATAAAGAGATGTTTTTCTTTTATCTCCTCCCTCCATTTTCCGAGACGTATTGTTTCACGCAGGCCCCTGACCTGAAGAGCCAGGTTTGTCCCAACTGCAGTTTTTTGGGGCATATTCCATGCAAATATTATTGCAGTCACGGCAGAAACTAAAAATATCGCAAATGTCCAAATCGTCTCCAAGAAAGCCATTGTATTTATAGTTGTCGCAAAGACAGCACAGCACATCAAGACCGTAGCGATAAACCAAATGCCACGTGTATTATTCGGATTCGAAGTGAACAACTTCTGCTCTCTTAGTCGATCATTAATGATTTCTTTTACCTTTGTCATATGAATGTAAAAGGTCCCTTTTAGTTCGTTAAGTTTCACCGAGGTTTTGGAGTTAAAGATATGCTCCATCAGATACTTCTGTTGTGGTGGCAAGTCACCCGGACCATCTTTGAATTTAGTCAGCAAGTAATCGTGTCCAAACTTCAAAAAACCTTTCTTCTCTACTCTCTCAATCCCTAAGTACTTCTTTCGAGCAAGATCTATAATTTCGGCCACTACGTCTTGATTGTCTACTTTTTCATCCAGCATAGCTCCGGCTTCTCCCGGAGTCAGATCCTTGAGAGGTTCATAAACCATCGGAGTGTTTATCGGCTCGAATAAGGGCCTCAGTCCTTTAGGCTGATCAGTGTCCAGGTTAAATACATTGGGGGACACAAAGCGGAAATCTCTACCCTTCTTATACCACACAAAAAACATCAGCAAACCAGGTACAACTGTCAGAGCCAGAAACAGATTATTTTTTATTAAGTCGATCAGCTTTTCGGTCGCGGTAGGGAATATCAAACTATTTTGCTGGTTCAGCTTCACGGCCACGGTAAAATTGTCACCGTAATTTATCTCTTCCCTGGTCTCCACTTTAATTAGCTTATCTTTTCGGCTTATGGTACAGTCCGAAGAGACGCTTCCCACCGGCCCAACAAAACAAATTGTTTCCCCACCGGCGGCAAAAGGGGATCTGATCGTCACGGTTGATGATAGCACCGGAAACTGCCAGCCCTCTCCGGTAATATCCCAATAAAGTTCGTCGAAATCTTTTTGTCTTAGAATGGCGTAGCCGACTTTGTAGGAAATGCTGTAAATACGTCTTCCGGCAAATGTCTTATTCGGGTCCCCAATCTTTAAAGTCAAGTTTCCCTTCTCCCTCGTAGTGGAAAAAGGCATCGGATTGCCTTCCGTATCGGTTACGGAAATTTCGGAAATTGGATTGGAATATACCAGTCCTTCTCGCCTGTACTTCTCGGGGATATAGCGGTAAATTCCATGCTTATCTACCGGAGTAAAGTAATTGATCGTTTCCTCGATGGAGAGCGAGGTGTCCTGATTGATGGTGATATGAGATTCAAAGCGGGTAATTTCTTCGATACTTCTGCCCACCGGTATCATCTCGGCGCCCTGTACCAAACCTGCCGACAGAAAAAAGAACAAACCGGCGAGTATAAATCTCTTCATAACTACTAGTATAATTCAAACACATGGAACAAAAATATCTTGAGGCAGTTAAGACCCAATTGGACAAAAAAATCTACACCCATTCACTCGCACTTCAAGCTTGTATGGGTGGTCTTTACGACTATTTCTCCGAAAACAAATTACTCGGTGCAGATGAACCTTCAAAAGAAGAGTGGCTTCTGGCCGGACTGATTCACGACATCGACTACTCCGAACCCTTCAAAGCAGGTCACCCTTCCCACACCAAAGAAGCTCTCGCTAAATATGATCTGGAGCTTTCCGACTCTGTTCATCACATAATCCTTACCCACGCTCCCGAGTTGACTGGCGTCAAACCAGTGACCAAAGCCGACTGGTCCATTTTTTGTGCCGACTCTCTCACCGGCCTCATTATGGCCGTCGCTTACGTTTATCCAAGCCGTAAGCTAGCGGACGTCAAGGTTAGCTCTGTCCTCAAACGCTTTCTCAAAGAGCCCAAGTTCGCCGCCGGCACCCGCCGCGACGAGGTCGCTATGTGCGAGAAACCAGAAGGTCTTGACTTGCCCCTCGAAAAATTCGTCGACCTTTGTTTCACCTCCATGCAATCTGTTTCCCAGGACTTGGGTTTATAGTTGTATAATCTTGATATGGAAAGCATCTTTAATTGGAAGAAAGGTTCAAAAGAGGATCAACAGCCCGAAAGTAAATTTTCTGAGGCCGAGGGAATGAGGATACGTGAGACCGCCGGTCAAATAAACATTCGTATTGCTGCTCTGATGTATTTGAGAGTCACCTCTGACGATCCAGATTTCAAGGCGAATGCTACTTTGGCGCTCGAAACCCTAGGGGAATCACTTAAATGGATGTTAAAGCACCTGATGTTTTGTTCTTTTGATACAAGTCACTACAACGTGGGAGATGTGGTTCGATACAACCCCGATGTACACAATGTTCATTTTGGTACTCTTGAGCCAGGCGTTGAAGCTGTAATTGTTAACCCACCAATGGATGAGAATAGTATGGGCCCACAGGTATTTACTCACAAACCAACCGTGCCGGGCTTTGATGAACTCAAGCGTACTTCAGAGAAATTTGATCTCGTCGCCACAACTGGGAGAGGTGTTTATCTGTTTGATTGATGCCGAGCCCAAATACTTCCAATTAATTTGCTACAATATAGATAGAAAGCATTTGAGATGGCTTCCAACCATCAAGCTTCTCGGGGTCAAAAACCGGGACGGGTCAGCCCGTTATAGCTAAATTAAGTATTGTTATATGGTGGCAACTGTCGCCTCAGGCGACCCGATAACGCACAATTATTTGCGTGTTTTTTTGATTCGAATTATTAATATACAATTTAAAATATAAAATAAAAAATATCCTATGTTAGACATAAACTACATCAGAGATAACAAGGACGCTCTTAAAAAAGCTATCGCCAACAAACAGTTTGATCCTACTCTCGTTGACAAACTGGTTGGGGTGGATAATGAGAGACGCAAACTAATCCAAGAAGTCGAAGAACTCCGTCGCCAAGGCAACGCAAATATTGCCGATATAAAGGGCAAGCCATCAGACGAACAAATAGCCAATGGTAAAGAAATAAAACAAAAAATTCAGGAGACGGAACCAAGGCTTACGGAGGTCGAAAAACAATACCTCGAGCTAATGTTTCAAATCCCCAACCCTTCTGCCGATGATGTTCCTGTGGGTAAGGACGAATCCGGAAATGTCGAAATCAAAACGTGGGGAAATATTCCAAAATTTGATTATCCCATACTGCCTCACGAAGAGCTTGCCGAAGGGCTGGATTTGTTAGACAACAAAAGAGCCGTCCGGATTGCCGGGAGTAGGGCTTTCTTTACCAAAAATGATTTGGTTCTGTTGGAATATGGCCTACTAATGTACGCCCTTAAGATGATGATCGGTGAAGGGTATACTCCCATGACTGTTCCATGGATGGTAAACGATGAAGCCATGTTGGGTACGGGCTACTTTCCTTGGGGTATGGAAGATCATTACAAAACCCAAGACGGTCAAAGTCTAATCGGCACGGCAGAAGTTTCTCTTACTGCTTTTTACAAAGACGAGATTCTCAATGAAAATGACCTGCCTGTCAAAATGGTGGGCATTTCCCCCTGCTATCGTCGCGAGATCGGTTCATACGGCAAAGATACTAAGGGAATTTTTAGGGTTCATCAGTTCAACAAAGTAGAACAAGTCGTTTACACCGTAGCCGATGAGGTCGAAACACGCAAAATGCACGATCAGATGCTTGACCACACCGAAAAGCTACTGCAGGCTTTGGGTCTCCCCTATCACGTCCTTCTTATGTGTACAGGAGATATGGGAGCCGGTCAGCGTCGCAAATACGATGTGGAAGTTTGGTTCCCTAGCCAAAATGCCTATCGTGAAACTCATTCCGATTCATACTTTAACGATTTTCAGAGTCGCCGGCTAAACATCCGTTATAGAGCCAAAGATGGTACCCAAAAGTTTGTCTACACCCTAAACAATACCGTCGTCGCTACCCCTAGAATACTGGGGGCAATTTTAGAAAACTACCAGCAAGCCGATGGTTCAGTAAAAGTCCCGGAAATATTGGTTCCATTTGTAGGGAAGGGCGTCATCAAACATGTCTAAGAAGATTTTAATCCTTTTTTTGCTGATCCTCATGATTGGCGGAGCTGTTTCGCTGTTTATTTTTGGAGGGGGATCTTTGCCGTTAATCTCGCCGTTGTTCATCGGTAATGACCAAACCGGAAAAATTTCTCAAAAAATTAGTCGGTTCAATCTGGATTTTTCCAAATCGAAAGAACTTTCCACTCTGGAAGCAGTACCCCGCTATGTCGTCTACAACTCCGAAACCGGGCTGGTCTACTACAGCAAAGGTACCGGTCTCAGAATGTCACCGGCTTCTTTTTCCAAGCTCCTCTCTACTCAGATAGCCATCGACTTGATACCTTTAGATAAAGAAATTACCGTTTCCGAAAGATCGATCGACAAAGTTCCTACCATTCTGGGATTAAAGTCGGGGGAGGTTATTCCCGCCTCCGATCTTCTACGCGGGGCGATAGCCACCAGTGCCAATGATTCGGCTCAAGCACTTGCCGATGGAGCCGCCAAGATTTCCGAAATCTTTCCTTCCGAGTATATTTATTACATGAATGAAAAAGCCGAGCTATTAGGCATGTTTCACTCTCATTTCGTCAATCCTGACGGACTGGATGATCAAAATCAATACTCAACTTTGGAAGACCTTGCCAAGCTTGTTAATAATGTTCAAAAAAATTACCCGGAAATTGTCACGGCGGGTAAGTCGGACAATCAAGACATCGAACAGACTTCAACTCATGGCAGGTACTATTTGCCCAACTGGAACGGACTTTTGGGAGTTTACCCGGGTGTTACCGGTCTGAAAATCGCCTACACCGAGGATGCCGGTTACTCTACTATCGTTACGGCCGAGCGAGACCATCTATCTATGGTGGCGATCGTTTCCGGTACCGGATCATACTTGGAGAGAGATCGGGCGACCGCCGATCTTCTGGACGCCGCCTTCATGACGAAGGGTTTGCCGGCCGTTAGAGTCTCCACCCTTATGTTAAATCGCCACTATCAAGTCTGGGGAGACCTTGCCAGAAAAATTCGCAGTGAAATAAAGCTCACTCATGATACTACTGCAAAATGATAATTAATAACCTTGTCATTCCCAACCTGAATGGGCTGAAAGTCCCGATCTGGTGAGGGAAATCTATATAGATAACTCAATGTCACTTCGTCATTTATTCTTTCCTCAAACCCTAAAACTATCGGACTCCCAATTCAATCACAACATCTCCATCAACCTTTATTTTCTTCAGCCTACTTTGCACGTTGACGGTTTGATTGAATCTGGAGATATTCTGACTCATATCTGGAAAACCGGCATCAAAAAATTAGTCCCCGGGTACTTCATTCCCCGGAGTATTCTTATTTTAGGACTTGGCGGAGGGTCAAACACCCTTCTTGTCAGTCATCTTTACCCAAAAGCGCAGATAACCGCCGTGGAGATAGATCCCTTCATGGTAGAAATCGGCAAAAAATATTTTGGTCTAAATAAAGTCAAAAACTTGAACATTGTTGTAGCCGATGCTCTCGACTTTGCCCGAGATATGAAATCTGCCCGTCCGGCAGGCGGGTCTGAGAACTATGATCTCATTCTGGTTGATTGTTTCGAAGGCAAGTACATTCCTCACAAGCTGGAAGATCTGAACTTTATGCAACAACTCAAGGATCATTCTCGCTTCACTCTGATTAACCGCATCCACTGGTACGACCATCACTTGCCAACAATCAATTTCATGAGATCTTTGTCTACTCGCTTTGTCTTTGTCACCGCCCATACTGTCTCCAATCTCATCATTTCTCTGGTTTAGACAGTATAATCATGTCTGTATGTTTTCATTTCTAGACTCCATTCTCAATCCGAACAAAGTCGAGATCGACAAGATTAAAAAGATAGTTGCTACCATCAATACTCTTGAAGACTGGGCCAAAGGTCTGAAAGACGATGAGTTCAAGCCGGAAATTGCTCAGATAAAAGAAGAATTAAAAGGTGAAAAAACTCTGGACGACGTTCTGCCACAAATTTTTGCTTTGACGAGAGAAACCGCCTCCCGTACTTTGGGGATGAAACCTTACGACGTTCAGCTAATTGCCGGTATCGCTTTTCATCAAGGCAACATTGCCGAGCAAAAAACAGGTGAAGGTAAGACCTTGTCGGCCGTACCTGCGATGGTTCTTAATGCTCTCACCGGAGAAGGTACCCACCTGGTGACAGTTAACGATTACCTTGCCAGACTCCACGCCGGCTGGATGGGTCAAATATATGATTTTCTTGGCTTGAGTGTCGGGTGCATTTATTCCGGTCAAGGTGATCAGCCCGCGGTTATGTATGATCGAGATTACACCGATACTTCACACTCAGATCATCGACTTCATCATCTTAAACCAGTATCAAGGATCGATGCTTACGCCTGTGACATTACCTACGGTACCAATAACGAATTTGGTTTTGATTACCTCCGTGACAACATGGCGAAGACACCCGAGCAGCTTGTTCAGCGCCCACATCATTTTGCTATTGTTGATGAAGTCGACTCCATTCTCATCGACGAAGCCCGCACCCCCTTAATTATTTCCGCCCCGGACTCAGAAGCCACCGATCAGTATGTCCGTTTTTCGGAATTAATCAGGACTCTATCGAGCGACACCGATTTTGAAGTGGATGAAAAACAGCGAACCGCCAATCTTACCGATCACGGTCTCAGGAAACTTGAGAAAATCTTAAATGTCGAAAATCTATATCAGCAAGATTATCAGACTCTTCATCATCTGGAACAGGCTCTCAAAGCTCAAACTCTCTTTGTCAAGGACCGTGATTATGTGGTGAAAGATGATCAAGTGATCATCGTAGACGACCATACCGGACGCTTGATGTTTGGCCGACGGTATTCCGATGGTTTGCATCAGGCTATTGAAGCCAAAGAGAGCGTGAAAATCCAGCAAGAATCGAGGACGATGGCCACTATTTCTCTCCAGAACTATTTTAGACTTTATAAAAAGCTTTCCGGCATGACCGGAACCGCCGCCACCGAAGCTGAAGAATTCAAAAAGATTTATAATTTGAATGTTTTGATTATTCCCACTAATAAACCCAATGTTCGTCAAGATAATTCGGACATTATTTACAAGACTCAGCGAGCAAAATATGGCGCTTTAGTTGCCGAAGTGGCCGAGCTTCACGCCAAAGGTCAGCCGGTCCTCATTGGGACTAAATCTATCGAGCAAAACGACGTCGTCGGTCAGTATCTAAAAAAGAAACATATTCCTCACCAAATTTTAAACGCCAAGAATCACGAGAATGAAGCTATGATCATTTCCGAAGCCGGGAGACTGAATGCCGTCACCGTAGCGACCAATATTGCCGGTCGGGGTGTGGATATTATGCTTGGCGGCGATCCGCAAGGGAGAGAGCTCAAAGAGTGGCAGAAGGAAGCCGACAAGGTTAAGAGACTGGGTGGTCTACATATTATTGGCGCCGTTCGTCACGAATCACGCCGTATCGACAATCAGTTAAGGGGTCGGGCCGGTCGTCAAGGGGACCCAGGATCCACTCGCTTTTATATTTCACTCGAGGACGACATTATGCGTATTTTTGGCGGAGATCAAGTAGGTCGTCTCATGGATTTCCTCAAAGTTCCGGATGATCAGCCCTTGGAAGCAGGTATGGTCACCAAGGCAATTGAGACGGCTCAAACCAAAGTCGAGTCTTTCTACTTCGATCAGCGGAAACATTTGGTCGATTACGATGATGTTATGAACAAGCAACGTCAAATCTTCTACGCCCGCCGTCACCGTTTATTGACGGAAGGGACCGAAGTTGCCACTTTTTCGGTCGATCAAGCCTTGGAAAAAGAAATAGATTATCTTTCCAATATTTACGCCACCTCCGGTATTGATAAAGTCGAAGCCGACCAAATCGGTAAAGAGTTCCAAAGTATTTTGCCCTTAGATCCCCGATCCGCCGACTCACTGGAAAAAAATCTGGTTGGCAAAACCGGAGAAGACGTCAAAGAAATGCTCAGCAAAATAATTCTGCAAGCTAGAGCCGCCCAGAAAGACCGTTTCGGCCAAGACGTTCTTCCTCAAGTGGAGCGATATGTTTTACTGGAAACCTATGACGAACTTTGGATGAATCATCTCGACGCTATCGACAATCTTCGCGATGGTATCGGTCTGCGTGGCTATGCCCAAAAAGATCCCTTGGTAGAATACAAGCAAGAATCTTTTTCTATGTTCGAAAGCTTATTGTCGCGCATTGATTCGACTGTGGCTCATCGCATCTTCCGAGTTCAGATAAATATTCCTCAGCCGGTCCAGCGCCGCACCATCGAAAAATCGTCATCAGACACCGAGATATCATCGTCATTGCGAGGAGGTGCTCCAACGCGGCAATCTATAAAAAATATAAACAAGCTTGGTCGTAACGATCCTTGCTGGTGCGGCAGCGGCAAAAAATGGAAAAGTTGCCATTATCCTAAATTAGATTGATATATCAAGTAAAATATAGCATTATTTGCCATTAAGTTTCTTAAAACTTTTTGTACAAAATTGCCCTGGCGATTCTAGTTATATTCAGTTGCCCGAAGTTTTGCTCGACATCTTCTAGCAATTTTTTTGTGTAACTTGTATATATTTCAATAATTTCTGGAGTCATCCATGAGGAATCAAGCAGATTTGAGATTTTGTCGTATAGTTTGAAGAGTCGAATTTTCGGCTCCCTATTCCACACCTCTACCATTTCTTGAGTCATACCTGTAAAGGTCATCTGAATAATTCCGTCAACTTCGTCAGGGGTTAGGTTGTCTGGAAGGTTGAGTTTTGTATCCTCCAGGATGTCGTGGTATAGAAGTACTACTGCCCCCTCGTCACGGATTTGTTTGGGCAGGGTAGTTTCTGAGTAAATGGTCATTGAGCACCAAAGTGGATGTATCGCATAGGGAGTTTCCATGTCCCAGCCTCGTACATCTCCCTCATGAGCTTTCATGACAAATTTGACGTGCTCGTTTAGGTTCGAATATTGCTCTTTTGACATATATTTATGGTTTCCTGCATATCTTAACATAAATGTTATAATATGGGACATGATAAACCTTGTATCAGGCACAAAACCAGTCGTTAGTCTGGTTGTGGCTACGATAAACAAAGGAAATAGCCTCGATAACTTCTTCATATCTCTCAAAACAGCCAAAATTTTGGGCAAAAGTAAGTACGAATTGATCGTTGTGGTAAACACTCCCACTGCTTCAGAGGTTTCAAAACTAAAGAAAAAGTGGCGTGGTTATGGTATTAAGTTTCTTCATGAACCAAAAAAGGGCAAGCCTTTTGCCATAAATACTGGTATAAAACAGTCAAAAGGGAAATATGTTGCATTTACAGATGATGACGTGTCAGTTTTTGATCCAATGTGGCTAGAAAAGATGGTTCATGAATTCAAAAAGAATCCAAACCTTGGCTACCTTTCTGGGAATGTGATTTCTTTGGAGGATAAGGCCTACGCTCAAAAGGTGTGGGAAAAGAATGGAGGCTTAAGTAAGGGGAAATCAAAAGTTCTTTGGGATGGCGAGTTTTTTAATCAGCGCAAATTTACCTTGTCACCTTGGCTGTTCCACCGGATCTGTGCAGGGGCTAATAGCATGATTCCAAAGAAAGTCTTTGACGAAATAGGCCCCTTTAACATTCTCCTTGGTGAGGGTGGGCCAATTGGGCATGGCTATACTCTCGAAATTGGCTACAGAATCGCAATAAAAAACTTAGATATGATGTATAACCCAGAGATTGAAATATATCACCGCCACCCCAAATCAGGAAAAGATCTCTATAGGAAAATGTTTAACTACGGTGTGGGTGACTCTGCCTATCCACTTTCGGTTTTTCTGGACTTTGGAGACTTCAGATACTTATGGTGGGCGTTCCTCGGTCACCCGGTCCACACATTAAAAAAATTCTTTCTGAGACTGATTGGAAAGTACAATTTGCCACATCGTTATATTCTTGGTAGTTTCCTGGGAAGTATCACTGGTGCCACCAAGTATCTTATCTACTACATTAGAAGAGGCAAGGCAGAAAGGTCTAAATATCTAATTAACAATCAAAATGAAAAATAAACAGTTAATGCCACAATGGCTGAAAGAGATAGTCTCGCGAGGATTTAAGCCAGAGATAACAAATAACGATTTCTCAGATGTACTGTTTGCCTCAATAAAGTCACAAGATAATGAGTTGGAGAAATTTCCCAAAAAACTTATTTATACCTTAGAGGGTTTGCCTGGTAGTGGAAAAACAACCGCCCTCAACAGCCTTAGGATAAATAAGAAATTAGAACTTGTAGACCAGATACTTCCTTACGAACCAGTAGATACACAGCCAGTAGAGTTTTATTTAAACAGTGATGAAGAGAAAACTAAACGCGTTTTAGCCTCAAAACACAAGGTTGGTTTGTTGGATAGATATTACGTTAGTACGCTAGCTTTTTATTGGGCATCAGACAAGATAAATAATACTCAAAGATACTCTCGTGTTTACGACTGGTATTGTGACAGTATAGAGAGCGGAAAGATTATCAAACCTTTTTGTGTTTTTTATGTTGAAACACCAATTGAGATATCATACCTCAGAAAAAATAGAAAACCTGATTTTAATAGTGACAATCCCTGGCTCAATCCAAACTTCCTTAACTACTTTGAAGAGTATTGCCATCATTTTTACGCCACAGTAGAACCACAGACCAGGATGTACAAATTGGATGGTAAAAAGACAAAGGCACAGATACTAGGTGAAATTAAAGCAGTTATCAAGAAAAATGAATAACTCCAACAAACACAATGTGTCGTTTTTCGTAGATGGATCGTTTCTACCCATTAGGAACGGCACAAACTATTCTATTCTTAACTTGATGAACGCGCTGTTTGACACAAAAGCCGTAGAGCCAAGTCTGGTTATCTCATATCGAGGCTGGGACAAACCTGAACTATATTACAGTCAGAAATTCGGTACGGTTTTTCTACCATCTGACGACTATTACCACGATACTGGCGTTCTGGAATATCTCCACTGCCTAAAAAATATCAAGATTTCTCATATCTATAACGCGGAAGAAATCCTGAACATGGGGGTAAGGCTCCAAAGACTTGGAGTCAAAGTCATATATGAAGTAATAAATATAGATCATATTTTGTGTTCGCAGTTTTCTGACGATAGTCAAAAAATTGGTGAGATATTGTCTTTACAAAAAAATGCCTGTATGGTGGCTGATCATTTGTTGTGTAGGTCAGAGGTTGATAAACAGCACTTGATAGAAATGGGTATAGACGAAGAAAAGATCACTGTTTACAAGGGGGCAATCAATACAGAAGCAATTAAGTACGTTCCAAGGTATAAACCCAGATACAAGATATTATTTTTGGGGCACATGTATTACCCACCCAATGAAGAATGTCTAAAGGTAATCGTGGACAAAATTTTGCCAGAATTGCTCCGATTGGATGAAAGATACACTGTTACTATAGTTGGCAATACTCCGTATTCAACAATTCAAAAATACAAAAATGTCAAAGGATTGATTTTCAAAGGGGGAATGGATAATTTGGGCGACTTACTAGCTGGATACGACATGGGAATTGCGCCAATTATTCAAGGATCGGGAACTAGATTGAAAATTCTTGATTATATGGCATCGGGTCTTCAGGTGATTACAACAAACTTGGGCGTTGAAGGTCTGGATTCAAACATATCTAGATACTTGAAAATCGAGGACGACATGGAAAAGTATGCTCTGACCATCCACAAAACAATGGAAAATCTTGGCGGATACAAGGAGGCAAGTATGAACGCCCGAGAGTTTGTTGAGCTAAAATACGACTGGAAAAACAACTTGGAGCCATTCTTGGGTATTTACAAAAAATTGCTAAACAATAAATAATAAATGATAAACAAAGAAATAGAACAAATTGGTCAGACTCAAGTTGAAATTGAGGCTGTACCAGATGAAATTGGGTTTGCGATTTTGAAACCAGATGCAGTCTCGACAGACATTGCGGAGGCGATACTTGGTAAGATCAAAGAGGCTGGTTTAGAAGTTCTTCACAAAGAAGAAGTGTTTTTGAACCAAGAGATGATTGCTCAACTATATGGGGATCGGATCTTGCTTGAGTGGGCTGATGAACTTTTTCGCTATTTGTCCTCAGGTCAGTCTATGATACTAATAGTTGGGGGGTCGTGTGCCAGTGAATCACTAATGAAGATTCGCAATGAAGTTAGAAAAGATCATGGTTGTGATTTTCTTCACAACTTGATTCACGCTTCCGACACTCCTACTGAAGCCATGGCAGAGGCTAGTCTGTTTTTTGATATTGGTAATTTATAAAATATAGAGCTCAAATGATAAAAAAAATAAAAACTAAACTAAGAACAGAGTTACTAAATGCATTTAAAAACATCGAAGAAACCGGTGGTGGAAAGGAGTACCGATACTTTCATGGAATCCATGTCGCCAATCTTACACAAAAGATAATAAAAAATGAAAAGCTTGAGGTTGATAGTGATTTGTTATACATTACGGCCCTCTTTCATGATATCGGTAAGGTCAAGGCAGTTGATAGTAAATCATTAATTGATTACAGTTCCAAGGGGAATCTCGAGCACGACAGAATAAGTCCTGACTTTATTGGTAGATTCATAGGAAATATGGTTTCAAAAGAAACTTTGATCAAGATGTCTGAGATCATTCAAGAGAAGCCCACCGTAAATTCTTCTCCGGAATGTAAGGTATTGAGAGATGCTGATGAGTTATGTAACTTCGGCAATATGCAAATATGGAGAATGATTACGGATGCAGCACTAACAAAGAAGAGCATTCCAGAAGCATTTAAATATTGGTCTGATTTTGGAATTCAGAACTTAGTTGATACAAGTGAGAAACTCTTTTTCAACTATACAAAAACAAATGCGAAGAAGAAGCTGAAAGTTTTTGTTAACTATATCAACAATATAAAATCAGAAATTGCCTAAAAATAATCACTTCCTATCAGTATATTTTGGATTTCACGACTCATGTGTGACATTTTCTTCTGACAAAGAAATACTTCTACACTTGGAGGCAGAACGGGTATTTGGCAAAAAACACATGCCTGTAAATAGCCCTGAGGTAATGTGTACTTTGATTGAGATGGGCTTGAAGTATCTGAACTTAGGTATTGATAATATGGACAAATTATATTTGGCCAAATGGAATAATAGGTTTGGCGAGGCGGGTGTAGAAATTCTAGGTAAAAAGTTTGATCCTGTCATGACAGGTCATCATGAAAATCACATAGGATCGTCGTTTCCATCTGGATTTGAAGACTCTTTGATTGTCTGCGCTGACGGTGGATCAGAAGATGGAACCTCAAAGATTTATCTGAAAAAAGGAGATAAGGTTGAGTTATTGGAAGACCTTGACGATACTCCGATGACTGGTAAGTTTTTTGGAACGCTCACACAAATGATAATTTGGCCAACCGTAGGTCGAGCTCATAATACCTATCCAGGTAAGACCATGGGCTTGGCTGCGTTGGGTGTCGAGGATGGAGAACTGTCTGAACTGGTGCGCGAGAACTGGAGAGAAATAAACAAACTTCACTTTAATGGATGCGACCATCTTTTGGAACTGTTTAGTCTTTCAAAGAACTATGACAAGCCATGGGAGGATGAGCGAAGAAGAAACTTGGCCTTGGTTGGACAGAACTTTTGGGTTGATAGTTTTTATAAAAAGATTTTAAGTTATTCAGACTTGTCAAAGAATGTGTCACTTGTTGGTGGTTGTGCTCTTAATGTCGTTTTAAATACAAAACTGTTGGAATCTAGAGCTTTTGACAATGTCTATATTTCACCTGTTTCTGGAGATCCGGGACAATCACTAGGAGCGATTTTGTTTCACAATCCAAAGGTAAAGTGCGAATATCCATATTTGGGTCGAGGATTCGGTGATCTTGATCAGGTTCCTGAAAAATTAGTTCAAGACCTTTTAGACCATAAAATTATTGCCTGGTATCAAGGTAGAAGTGAGGTTGGTGCGAGAGCGTTGGGTCACAGAAGTTTCATTGGACTGGCTGACTCTTTGGAGATGAGAGACAAACTTAGCCAGAAGGTTAAGAAGAGAGAGCCTTATAGACCAGTTGCTTCAATTGTTGCTTCCGAGTTCACGGAGAAATTTTTTGATTTCAGACCAGGCGGATCACCTCACATGACGTTTAGTCCAAAAGTCAAAGAAAACACAAAGTCGCTAGCCCCGGCAATCGTCCACTTTGATGGTACAAGTAGAGTTCAGACGATGATGGAGAGTGACAATCCGGTACTTCACAGAGTCCTAGTAAAAATAGGAGAGCTTACTGGAGTGCCAATACTGATGAACAGTTCTTTTAATGTCATGAATGAGCCTATTATCGATACTCCTGAGGATGCTTTTAGAAACTTTTTTAATAGTGAAGCCGATGTGCTGTATATAAACGGAAAAAGGTACGAAAAGTAAACAATAGAGGTTATAATTGAGCACACATGTCTTTTTATGGCTTAGATTTTGGCACGACAAATTCCTCTTTGAGTACTCTCGTAAATGGCGAGCCACTTTTAATACCCATTAATCCTGAAGCGAGCGACAAGGGAGTAGCTAGATCTGCCTTGTACTTTTACCCCAGAAAGTTAATGATTTCGAATAAAGTGACGAAGGAGCAGATTATCACTAACACCTTTATGCATAACCAGGTTTGGTATGAGGGGGAAGAGAAAATTAGTACAGGCAGTTTGGCAGTTAAGACATATTTAAATGACAACAAGTCAAGACATCACGGTATAAAAAGAAAGATTTACACAGGTGTTTACAAGACATTTATTTTGTATACCAAAGAAAGCGGAAAAATAGTTACCACCGAAGTTCCAGACTATTACGAAGAGATGGACTTTGGAACAGGTAGGTTGTTTCACGCACTCAAATCAGCTTTAAAATCTCCTAACTATAAAGGGGTTCGTATTTTTGGAAAAGAATATTCACTGGAAGAGATGATCGGTATTTTTGTAAATAACCTTAAGAAGGCAGCGGATGCTTTTGGAAATGACGAAAAGAAGTCGGTTGTTTGCGGAAGGCCAGTTAAGTTCTCAATTGACCTAAAGGCAGATAAGGAGGCCCAGGATAGACTAGAGAAAGCAATCAAATCCGCTGGTTTTGATGAGGTCAAGTTTGAGTTTGAGCCAGTGGCGGCGGCCAAGTACTACCTGTCTCGATTTCCTAGTAAGGGAAAAAACGTGCTGGTTTTTGATTTTGGTGGAGGTACTTTTGATACCACTCTCATGGAAACAGGAACTGAGTCAAAGATACTTGCAACAGACGGAGTCTATATCGGCGGAGACCTACTCAACTCCGACATTTTTTATCACAAGTTGGGTAAGCTTTTTGGAACCGAAGTTCGATTTGGGGAACAGCAGATGTTGATTCCGGGACATATTATTACCGGACTTAGATCTTGGTTTGGAATTCCAAACTTAAATAATCCGGATGATATTTCATTTCTTACCGGTAGTGTCAAATATAAATGTTCTGATCCGGAAGCGATTACGAGGTTGTTGTATCTGATTCAAAAAAATCTTGGGTTTGAGATGTATGAAGCTATTGAGGTGGCAAAGAAAGAACTAACAAACAAGGAGGAGACAAAAATACACTTCAAAGATGATCTGATAAATATAGACGAAAAGATAACCAGACAAGAGTTCGAAGAGATTATTGCGCCAAGGGTGGAAGCAGTCAGGGAATGTGTAATGAGGACTTTGGAAAAGGCCAACCTAAAACCAGAGGATATAGATATTGTAATTAGAACTGGCGGTTCTTCTTTGATTCCAGTATTTGAGAATATGTTGAAAGAAATTTTTGGGTCAGATAAGGTTACAGAGTTTGACCCTTTTACTTCTGTGGCTGCGGGACTCGCATTAGGTTAGCGTAGTAAAGTATTAGTTATGAACATTTCTGAAAATTCAAACCTAATTGGTCTACATTTCTTATATCACTTCAAAGCCTGCCATTATCCCAAATTGGGTTGAAATAACTATGGCCAACCAAGAAAATAAAATAGATTTTGCCAGTCCGAATGGTAGTGTCATCGCGAATGAAGAATTTTCCGGTCCAATTGTCGCGAGCGAGTGGACGACAATAGAGGGGGTTTCCGGTGTCAGATTCAAAACCTGGAAATATGAAGACGGAACTCAAAGTGGCTAATGGCGAAAAAGTAATTGGAGAAAAAGCACTCTCAACGGACTAGCTAATTCTTGTATACTCTTGTCATGAGAGGAATGATCGGACTAATTATATTATTGATCGCTGTGATATGGATTGCCATTGCCGTATTTTGGATCGGTCCAGACATTCCTCAAAAAAATTACGACTTTCCGGCCGCTGTTCCAATAAGTCCTTCCCGAGAAGAGTTTCCCGTTTTAATTTCTCCAGAAGCCACCAATTCAGCCACTCCATCGGGTGAAATTTTACCTACGCCCACTATTTTCTTAATTTCTCCCACAGTTAAAGTTAATCTCAACTACTAGACGCCGGAGCGGGACAAGAGGTACACTGAATGTATGAATCCCAAGAAGGGTCTAATGGGTTTGTTTATCTTGACATTTTTTCTTTCCTCTATTGGGTTGGTTCTATTGGTACTAGACGACAAAAAAGACTTATCCAGCCGTGCCGACCTTGGTCTGGTTAGTAATCTCCTTCCTGCTCTTCCGGAAGGAATTTTTGTTGAAAACGATAACATTTGGGATGGCCGGTCTCAAAAACTTCCCGTGAAGATTGAATACAATCCTTCTGTTTGGCTTCCGCCCCAAACAGATGATCCGATCTTTTATCATCAAAATCAATCAGTAACTGTTAGAGTGACCTTAGAGAGTATCGACTCCGTCAAATTGAAACAAATTCTAGGACCGGAATTTATCGCCCCTAAGCCCTTCATAGGTTCAAGGTCCGAGGTAGAAGGGTGGTCTATAACAAGTTATTCATATAAATTTTTTGGGGCCGAAAAAATAGTTGATATCTGGACAAATTCGGAAGGGATTACCCTTTTGGCGGTTATGCCGGATGTCATATCCAGAAAAGATGTCGAAGATCTTGTTTCTCAAGTTGTCTCCATAGTAAGTGTGCCGGAAGTTAAGGGAGTCTCTACTCCGGACGACTCGGCGAGACTCGCCGCGACGGTCCGCCCGTCTGTAGTCATGATTTTAAATAATTATTGTGCTCAAGTCAGACTAGATGAGAAGGTTTATCCTTTTTGTCTGGCTCAGTCGGGAAGCGGTTTTTTTGTCAACAAGGATGGCTATATTGCTACGAATGGCCATGTAGTCAGCAATCTTCCGGAAACGGCACTTTTTTATGGAGTTACCACGGGAGGGCTCGATGGTTTGTTGATTGACTCACTCCAAGCGTATTTTACTGCTCTCACAGGAATGCCGGTGGAAAGATCGCTTCTTGAAGTGAAAATAAAGGAAGCACATTCAAGTAAAGAAACCATCTATCAAATGGCCGCCTTAGTAGGGGATATGTATAAGAAAAATCTCATCAAACTCGGAAACGAGGTCAATAAATATTTTATTCAACTGGGAAACATCCCCGTTCAACTTTCCAAAACCGGTGTCAATGTTGGTTCCGGTATTGTAACAGCTACGCTGATTGCCTCGGACTACGCTGCTCCGGATCCCACAATGGGATTCACCACCTCAGATGTTGCCTTACTCAAAATCAATGGTACCAATTTCCCGGCTCTGCCCCTGGGGAAAATGGATGATGTTAGTGTCGGTTCCAGTGTGATGCTAATTGGTTTTCCCGGAGTTGCTATGGGAAGCAACAGTCAGCTTCTGGACACTTCTGCGAATGCGGAGCCGACTTTTACCAAAGGGGTTATTAGTGCATTCAAGCAGGCCAAAGGAAACAAGAAGAACCTAATTCAAACCGACGCCTCGATTAATCACGGTAATAGCGGTGGGCCAGCAGTTTCATCGGAAGGAAAGGTTGTGGGGTTGGCCACTTATGGAATTACCCCGGAAGAGGGCGGTGGAAATTACAATTTTCTAAGGGACATAGCAGATCTCAAGGATCTAATGGCAAAGAACAATGTCACGGAAGAGATCGGCAGCACTTACGACACCTGGAAAAGCGGTCTCGACAATTACTGGATCTCATATTTTAAGCCTGCCAAAGTTAAATTTGAAAAAGTTAGCTCTATGTACCCAGATCATCCTACCGTACAGCAATATCTTCGCGAAACAAATTCCAAAATTAGTGGTTTTGAGGACAAAACCCCACGGTTTACAAGGGACCAAAGAAAAATATACATTGGTGTATCTAGTGGTCTGATGATCTTTTCGGTGGTAATAATTATGGCGCTTGGTATTAGTAATTATATTGATTCAAAGCGCAGACGTGCGCCTGTGATTCTTCCCCCGAGGGCACCTCTGCCTCCTCAACCAATTCAAACCTTTTAGATACCTTTCGTTATAAATGTAAAATAGAAAATATAAAATGTTAAATATTTTAATCTCGGGTGGTAGTGATGGACTGGGAAAGGCTATCGCCACCAAACTCACACCGGCAAACAAGGTAATTATTCTTTCTCATAATCAGGAAAAATTGAAAAACGTCTCTAAAGAGATCGGTTGTGATTTTGTGCTTGCCGACGTTACCGACTATTCTTCCTTAGCTGCCGCCGTGAAGACAGTTTTGGAAAAATATCAAGAGATCAATGTTCTTATTAACAGCGCCGGTATCTGGATGGAGGGCAATCTGGAGGATAATGACATCAATCAAATCCAGGAAGTTTTGAGTGTCAATACCTTGGGAACTATTTTTCTCACCAAAGCGGTTCTTCCTTCAATGAAATCTCACCAACAGGGGAGAATTATCAATATTATTTCTCAGGATGGGCTTAATGCCAAAGAAAATAGAAGTATTTATTCTGCCTCCAAATGGGCAATTACTGGTTTTACCAAGTGCCTCCAAAAAGATCTTGTTAAAGACAAGATCGGGGTGATGGGAATATATCCTGGACTCCTCAAAACCGGACTTTTTGAGAAACAAGGGGCTACCAGGAACCTGGATACTGCACTTGACCCGACCGAGATTGCGTCCATTGTCGAATATGTTATAAACTTATCTCCAGATGTCCTTATTCCGGATATCAGTATCAAAAATATTAACAACCCAAACAATATGAACGACAGCGGCTCTCCCCAAATAGGACTCGATCTCAATCCTGATATGATTACCCCTCAAACTGGCATACCCCAAACAACGCCAGCTTCAATTACCCCCGTCGCCTCACCGATTACTCCTGGTGTCATCGACATTACACCAGGTGCTAGTACTTCCGACGATCTTCATCCGGAGAAAATCGAAAACATTACACCGGTTGCCGCCGTTCCGACTCCCGCCGAAGCTGTTATTTCGGAAAACCCTGTGACAGACACTGGTATCCATTTGGCTGATGTTGTACCGGCACCTTTGTCAGACACTTCACTTCCTGGCCCGATATCGGCGTCACCTCCGGCGGCTGAGGAAGCGGCTTCAATTTCTGTGGAATTACCACCCGCTTCTCCCATCAATCCTCTTCATGAGGATCCCGATCTCGTCAATCTCAGCAAGTAATGGCTAAGGTTATTTGGACGACCCATCTTCGGGAACGTCTTCAGCAACGTGGATTAAATCCAGACTGGGTCAATCGGGCCGTTCGCTTTCCTGACGTGATTAGAGCCAGTTCTACGACCGATTCTCATCAGTACATCAAAGTCATTCAGGGCTATAAAATCGTAGCGGCCGTCAAACGGCAGGGGAGTGACTGGATCGTTACCTCTGCTTGGTGGAATCCAGCCATGCCTGCCGACAGGCAGGTTTACTGCCACTCAAACCTAAAAAAAGACAAACGTTTTTTTCTGGAGAAGTGGGTCGATCAAGCTCTCAGAGGTCTAGAAAAACTCCTTTCCAAAAAATAATTATTACTCAGGTTGAGTGGCTGGTTCAACAGTTCGTTGCGGAAATATTTTATCCGTTCCCGCCTTTATTTTTAAATATTCTTCACAACGCAATCGGGCAAAAACACCTTCTCTTTGTTCATTCGGGCATTCCGTCACGAGAGCCATGCCAAAAAAAGTCATACTGATAATTACCATCGAAAAAACCGAAACTCCCACGATCCTATATTTGTAATAGACATCATCCAATACGATTTCCCCCCAGCCTTCTACCATGTGGTAAAACCATTCCGAAAAAGCCACCAAAAAAATAATTGCAACTATGACCCCAACAGCTATAGGCATCTGCATACTAGACTCATGTTATCATAGACTCATGAATAACATCATGGAAAAAAGACTGTCAGAAGCCAACGATTTAAGAGAAGCTGAGAAATATGGCGATTCTGCTAAAGCATATACCGAATGTCTTATCGATCTGATTAAGAACGGCGACCAAACTGGCTTAATCCATTGTTTGGGTGGCCAGAGCCTGATTTACAAAATTTTAATTAGATCGAACAACTCACCAATTTACCGTCAACTCACGCTTTCCTTTGCGAAAGGGGCTCTCGATGTGGCAGAAAGTAATCTAATTAATTTAGACGGCCGAGTTGTGGCTATCGCTTATCGTTGTTATGGAGATGCATTGCTTATGGATGATAAGCCCCAAGTTGCATTGCCTTATTTTGAAAAAGCTTTTTCCATCACTACTGCCGGCATTCCGGAGAAAGGTAATCTTAAAGCACACATTGGTAGTATAAAATATCTTTTAGGTGAAAAGGAACTTGGTAAAAATATTATAGAAGAAGCTCTAGACGACATCCGTACCGGTGACCCCTCCGTAGGCGCCTATAGGACCTGGGAAACTGGTTGCTTGAATAGTTTGGCCAAAATATATGCCATTGAAAATAATCCAGATAAAGCCACAGACACCATCAAACTATCTTTAGACATCGCCACCGATCACAATTTACCAATTCGCAAAAGAGAAGCCGAAGAAATATTGGAAAAGATCTCCTCCGGTAAAATAGATTTTTCGATATAATTGATCAATGAAAAAACTTCTTCCGATCATATTCGCTCTATTTTTAGCTGGCTGTCAGCTTTCCCCCTCAGCCAGGCCAACGTCAATCAATTTATCCGATCCGCAAATTTCTATTATTACCCCGTTACCGACCATTATTAATACTCCCGAATTAACACCTACAACCATGTCTACACCATCAGCTAAAATCACCGAAACGACCGCCATTATCAAAACCAGCAAGGGAGAGATTACCATTGAACTTTTTCCTCAAGCGGCTCCCAAGACTGTCGCCAACTTCATCGGACTTTCTAAGGGTACCGTTGACTGGACCGATCCAAAAACAGGTCAGAAGGTTTCCGGTAAGTCGCTTTACAACGGTACTATTTTCCACCGGGTAATTGTCAATTTCATGATTCAAGGAGGAGATCCGCTTGGTACCGGCACGGGTGATCCTGGCTACCGGTTCGCAGATGAGTTTGATCCCTCCCTAAACTTTAGTGAGCCATATATGCTGGCAATGGCCAACTCGGGGCCAAACACCAACGGTTCTCAGTTTTTCATTACTGTTGCTCCTACCATCTGGCTCAACAACAAACACACCATTTTTGGCAAAGTCACCAAAGGCAAAGAAGTAGTCGACGCCATTGTCAACGCACCCACGACAGCCGGAGATAAACCCTCCACCGATATCTTCATCAAAAGTATTGAAATCGTGGAAAAATAATATGCGCTTTGTTGGCGGTCACGTTTCTATTTCTGGGGGACTTCCTCACGCTATCGGCAATACCGTTAAGATAGGAGGAAACTGTTTACAGATTTTTGCCGGTTCCCCAAGGCTCTGGTTCCGTAAACCATTTGCCGACGCGGAAGTTCGGGCATTTTTGTCGGGAGTGAAGCAAAACAATTTCGGACCGGTCTTTATTCATGCTCTATATCTATTAAATCTTGCTTCCTCAAATACTGGCTTACTCGAGAAGTCAACCACTTCTCTGGTGGCCGATATTCAAAACGGTGCTCTTATTCATTCTGCCGGAGTGATTATTCATATCGGTTCTCATCTGGGTGTGGGCTTTGATACGGTCAAAGATCAGTTGGTAGCGGTCATCCAGCGGGTTCTGGGTGAGACGCAAGACTGCGACCTAATACTGGAAAACGCCGCCGGTCAAAACGGCAAAATAGGTTCTCTCTCCGAACTTGCATACTTGCTCAAAAAAGCAAATGATCCTCGGTTAAAAATTTGTCTGGACACGGCCCACCTCTTCGCTGCCGGGGTTGATTTGAGAAGTCTCTCGGCCATCAAAGAATTGACTCAGGAATTGAAAGATCTGAATCTCTTAGACAGACTGGTTTGTTTGCATCTCAATGACTGTGCTTCCGACTTGGATTCCCACCGTGATCTTCATGCCAATATTGGAGAAGGTAATATCGGTCTTGCGGGGCTAAGGTTATTCATCAATCAAAAAGAACTCCTTCATCTACCCCTCATCCTCGAAGTTCCGGGTGACAACAAGCAAGGCCCCAACCTGAAAAATGTCACTCTAGCCCGCAAAATTACCACACTTCAATAATCTCCTTGATCAGCATCACACCCCCAGACTTTATACGGTAACTATTGGCGAATACGGGATTCATAATGGCTGTCAATAATCTCCTTCTGGGTCCCACATCTCTTTCATGATCCAGATTATATTCCTCAGATTCTTATTTATCCCATTTCCAAAAAAACACCCCCATTCGGAGGTGCTGATAATTTTAAATTCCCACAAATAAACGCAACACAGAGCAAATAAAGACTCCCAACAATATCAGCGGAATAATAACATGTGGGAGAAACAAAAAGCTTAGATCAGGCGGGAAGGAAGGAATGTCTTCGTGATAATCCTGGTCGTGCATCTCAGGTGGTCCACCTCCACCAAAATCACCACTGATGCCCATTATTAGCCTCCATTCTTATTTTAGCGAGCGATGTTATGTATTATAGCAACCTCAAAACAAGATGACAGTTTTAATCATATTCGGTATTCAATATCGTCACAAGACTGCTGGGTTTTCCCGTTGTGATACAATCAACCTGTCTTTACATTGCACATTGGACAGAAAGGAGGTTGTATGGCTAATCCCGATCCTAAAGATTTGGAAGATATTGGGCGAGATTATTATGTAAGCGCCAATGGGATTGTATCTAGCACACCACAAGAGGCAGTTACAAACAGTCTCCAGTTTGAAAACACCTCAAACACCGGTGCGGGTTGTAGTCAAGCTCCAGAAAACGTCATTACATCAAACGAAGAATAACCACGTCGTTCGCATAGATGGGGATTAATTTCCCATCTTTTTTTATAATTAAAAACATGATGTCAAAAAAAGTATCATTAGAAATCAAGGTTGGTGAGATTCTAGATAAACTCAAACCACAGTTTAATGGAAATATAGTTATCGATAATCAGGAATTTCTTAATGTTGCTAAAGAAGTAATTAAAGATCTAGAAAAAATACACTCAAGACTAGCTGAGCCTAAGACTTGTGACCTCGAAACTTACAAAGAGTATGTGTTGTATGAAAAATTTACAATACTACTAGCCCAAAAAACAACATTCCCAATCTCAAAGTCGGACCCATTGTTTATTCTTTTAAACAAAATTCCACCGGAAAGAATAGATCAGATTTCAAGCGAGATAAATAAATTAATGTCCTTTAATAAAAAAAATAAATTTTTGAACTCACTAAAGGATTTGAAAGGATTTGACAAATTGTATAGAGACTTAATCTCAAATAGGAATGATAATGCTCAGTCTAATGGCTATTCAAATTATGTGTATGCTTTTTTAGATAAACAAGGAATTAAAAAGCCTCTTTTTGTTGAATTTGAAAAGAAAGTAAGTGAATTAATTGTTTTTTGTCAAAAAAGTATTTCTGATATCCAGATTAACCAAAGCAAAATTATTGATGACTTTTACACGCCATGTTTTTTATGTGATAACAATGAGCAAAAAATAATTCTGGATCAAAATGTAATAGAGAACATTCTAAACACGTTCGAAATTCTAAAAAAATATAAGGATAAAATCAAGATTGAACCTGGATCGAGTTCGTCTATGAGATATTATCCTACAGACGATACCTTTATAATTTCGATAAATTCCAAGTTTAATGATACACATAAGACATTAGATCTCATTCATGAACTGTCTCATGTTATTTCAGTCCTACAAGATTTTCAAAGTAAGATAATCCCGTTGTCTAAACCAAGATATTTAAGAGAAAAAGAGGCGATCAAAATATTTATTAGCATACTTAGGGGAAAATATATGCCTTTATATAAGTGTTTCATAGGAAATATTCTTAATGATTTGCAACAAACACTTTTTGAAATAAAATCCTACTCAAACACAGAGGTAAATTACGGATTGGCTTATGCGAATATAAAACACAGTCTCTATCCAGAAACGAAAAATAAAAAAAATTTTGGTTATAAATTAAACAAAAATTTAATTATTAAACCTTTTGCGAATTTAATTTATTCCATTGCCTACATGGAGATACTCATCACGA
>PFUC01000090.1:0-15449 GCA_002789895.1 Candidatus Collierbacteria bacterium CG_4_9_14_3_um_filter_43_16 | reverse complement strand
GAGAGGTCGGCAGCTTTCTTGGCCGGAAAAACTCCAAAAAATATCCCAATTCCGCTTGATACACCCAAGGCTAAAATTACCGCGAACAAATTAATGGCCACCGGGAACCAATTCCGGACAATTGCCACGATACCTATTGCCAAAAAAAGACCAACTACCCCTCCGAATAAAGACAACAGTGTAGACTCGGTCAAAAACTGGAACAAGATATCTTTCTTGGTTGCCCCCAGTGCCCTTCGGATACCTACTTCCCTAGTTCTCTCCGTGACCGTGGCATACATAATGTTCATAATCCCAATTCCGCCAACGATCAAAGAAATAGATCCAATGGCAATTAAGACTAAGTTAATGATGCCGAAGATCTGATTTACTGTCGACAGAATCTCGGACTGCTCTGTTACCGAAAACTTATCTTTGTCATAACGTTTAGTTAAGGTTTTTTCCACATCTTCTTTGACTCCGGCCACATATTTTTCTTCAGGTATTCCCAAATATATCGCCCAAAATGTTTTCTTGGGATTCATGGAACCAAAGGTGGTGGTGTACGGTATAAAAGCCGCATTATCTTGTTCTCGGTCACCGGTTTTCTTGGCGATACCTACTACTTTCAGCCTCATTGACTCAATTCGAATTGTCTTACCCAAGGCGTCTTCTGCCTTGCCATAAAGCTCTTCTGCTTTGGTGAAACCAAGGACTGCCACCTTCGCCCTGTTACCTAGGTCCGTTTTAGTCCAAAGTTTTCCGGCGACCGTGTTCACGTTCATTAGTTCAAATATCTGTTCATTGGCGCCCATCACATAACCGGTCTTTTCTTCGTTGGCACTTGAGATCGTGATAGAGCGGAAGTATACCGGAACCACATATTTCAGATTATCAATTTTTTGTATACTCCGAATATCTTTTTCGTCAAACTCCGTTCCCCCGGCTAAACCGGCAGGGCCTCCACCGGAAAATCCAGAACCGGGCAAAATCATTACCAGATTAGCGCCTAAGTTTTCAAACTGTTGCTGAATATAATTTTTTAGTCCCAGACCCAAGGCGATCAGCATGACTACCGATAGTACTCCAATCATGATCCCAAGTGAGGTGAGGCCAGTTCTGACCTTGTCTCTTTTGAAGTCGGCCAGGGCAGAGGACAACAATTGGTAGGTACCGTTTATTTTCATCTTTTTTTATCACTGGTTATTTCACCGTCTAGTACCCGAATTTGTCTTCGAGTTCTTTCGGCAATCTCCATTTCATGAGTCACCATGACAATGGTAATGCCCTCGTTAGTGTTTAGCTGTTCAAACAAGTCAATAATCTCATTACCGGTTTTGTGATCCAAATTTCCAGTCGGCTCATCAGCCAATACCAGTTGTGGTTTCATAATGAGGGCTCTAGCCACGGCTACCCTTTGCTGTTGTCCTCCGGAAATTCTATTTGGAAAGGAATCCTTTTTAGAAAGAATACCAAATTTCTCCATCAGCATTTCTGCTCGTTCTTCCGCATCGAAGTCCGGTTTGATTCGGCTGTACGTCGCCGGCAGGAGAATATTTTCTTTAATAGTTAATTTATTTAATAAATTAAATTGCTGGAAAACAAATCCAACATAAGAATTACGAAGTGTTGAAGTTTGGTTATCATCTAGTCCCGAGATGTCTTTTCCATTTACGATAATTTCACCACGGCTGGGTTTGTCGAGCAGTCCCACCATATGCATCAAAGTTGATTTGCCAGAGCCTGAAGGTCCGATGATGGCGGAGAACTCTCCTTGGTGAATTTCTAAATTGATATTCTTCAGAGCTAAAAATACCGAGCCATCTCCCAGTAGATACTCTTTGAAGACATTCTTAAGGCTGATTATAGATGACGTCGTTTTCATTTAGTCCTTCTTTTATCTCCACCATTCCTTCGATTGTGTCCCCCGAAACAATCTTGGTTATTTCCTGTTGGCTCTGAATTAATTTAGTCACGAATAAATTACCATTCTTTTTTTGGATATATGCCTCTGGGATGGCCAATACACCCTTTTTTTCTTTCAAAACAAAGCTGAGGTCACCCGTCATACCAATTTTAATTGCCTCTCTTGATTCTCCGGGATCGAAATTAATAATTAGTTCATAAACTGTCCCAGATTCACCCGTCTTTGGCATAAAACCGACTCTTTCTACCAAGACATTAAATTCTTGCTCCGGAAAAGAATCCAGCACCACAATTCCTGTCATTCCCGCTTGGAGAGAAGGAACCTCTGTCTGGTCAGCAGTAGCCGAGAAGTAGAGACTGTCCGGATTCACAATACTAAAGACAGCACCTGCTGGGGTTATATTTGTCCCTGGTTGTGGGACATCTACCTTAGTCACAATACCGGCGAAGGGGGAGAAAATGGTAGCAAATTTGATGGCCAAGCTCTTTGCCTCAAAGGCCAGTACCGCGTTGTTTAGGTCAAACTGATTTTTGTCCAGTGTTCTTTTGACCGCGTCTCGTGCCGCATCTGTCATTCCTCTTGTCTGCCAGTCTTTGTGATCGTCTACTCCCTGTTCAAAATCCCATCTCTCTTTCATAAATAAGTTCATATATTGGTTCAGACTATTGGTTAGCTCTCTCTTGTCTAGCGAAGCCAGGGCCTGATATTTTTTGACTCTATCTCCCTCTTTCACACCTACCCAGGACAATAGTCCGGAAGTTTGAAATTTAAGGTCGGCCTTTTCTTTGGCATCAATCTCTCCGGAAAGTGAAAGAGTTTCGGTAATGTCTTGCTTTTTCACCGTGTAAGTATTGGTTTTCAGTTCCTTCACTTGGTTGTTTCGCCACCACATAAAACCACCACCGACCAACAAACCGAGAAGCATTAGCCACCAATATCTCTTGATCCTCAAAATCACACGCATTAATGTATTCTAAACCAAAGAATTAGCTTTAGGTAGATTCAAAAAGTTGTAAACTGATTAATGTTCAGAATAAATAGGGAACGCGATTTATATAGTCCAGAGTTAGAAAAATATAAAAGTGAGATTGGAGAACCTACTCACTATGGCGAGGCCCTTACTATAGTAGGTCATCCTTTTGCCGAACCAATTCAAAATCAAGATTTGTTAAATCTTGCGCTATCACTTGGTTTGGATGAATCAAAGGTCGATGCTGTAAAAAGAGCCATCACAGCAACTGGATTTACCACTCGATACTTTTCCAATCTTCCGGGTCGTGAGGTTGATATCCCCAGAGCACTCGAAAGGGTGACTGAAATTGGGTCCATTTTATTAGCCAAAACTCTCAAGGCTAAAGGTTGGGAAGATGGGTTCGATTTATTTTTAGATACTTCAGCTTTTTTACCCACTACTATCAATAAAGCGATTTTGCACAAAATGGGTATTTCCGAAAATAGTGTAACATCTCGTTCTTATCGCTATGCGTGTGCCGGAGCTGTGGGTGCTTTTATAGATTGTTTGTCTGATCCTTCACTACATGACGCCAGAATCGTTATCGGAGCTTTAGAACCGCTAAGTTTATTGCTGGATAAAAATCAATTTTTGTCTCCGGAAACCATAACTTTCCCAAGTATTTTTGGGGATGCCAATACTTTCATGGCCTTTGAACCCTCAAAATTTGTTCTAGATACCAAAAAGATTGTCGTTCAACCAGATGGAGGAGTTATTCAGTTAAAGAGTATGTACGATTTTGACGAATTTTCAAGCTCTCGAGTTCCCATTCCAAACTACTACGAATTTCCGAATCATGGTGATGAAATTTTTAATTTTTCTTCTGAGGGTGCGTTTCTTAAAATACCCACTCCGGATAATGGATCTGCTGTATATATGGATGGTATGGCTACAGGTTTTTTCTTCGGCGACAAAACAACTAAAGTAATAACTGAACTAGTCGATGAATGGGGCAACAAGAATTTATTGAACCAGTTAAAAGGTAAAAACATTATTATGCACCCAGCTAGTAAACCTGTCGTAGATCGCATTGCCAAATTACTTTACCGAAACCCTAATCGCTATTTAGATAAGCCGGAATTACCATTTTTGATGGATAAGGCTGGCTATTCAAATGGTAGTTCGGCTACCACTCTAAATCGTTGGCGTTATATGATCGAGAATAAATTGTTAGATCAGCACCAGCCAATGCTTTGGATTGCCCCTGGAATAGGTTCCGCCATTGCCGGTGCCATTGGTTGGATCAATCCCTAAATACCTGGATGTTCCTCACCAGATCGGGATTGAGAAACTCGTAATAGATATTTAGGATAAAATTCAATCATGGCGAACGAAAACCAAATTAATATCCTCGATCTAAAAAAGAGAATTAACGATATCGTGGCTAAGCTCAATTTACCGGAATTACGCCGGGATTTGGAAAAGCTCACTTTCGAATCCGGTCAACCGGAACTTTGGTCTGATGAATACCACGCCAAGTCGGTTATGTCTGGTATGGCCAGTATTAGGGAAACGATCAATACGGTCGAAAAACTAATCACGGACCTTCGTAATCTCAAAGAGCTTATCGAGATGTCTAAAGATTCGGCAGATGAAAGTTTGGACCAAGAAATCAAGATTCTCTATCGAACCTTGTTGAGTAGTGTGGAAAAGATCGAGCTAGTGACTTTTCTGTCTGGTCCATACGATTCGTCAGAGGCAGTTTTCTCCATCAAGGCCGGGCAAGGTGGTACCGAAGCTATGGACTGGGCCAGCATGCTTAGCCGAATGTATACTCGGTTCTTTGAGAAGCGAGGGTGGAGCTATGAAACGATTGAGTATTTGCCGGGCGAAGAAACAGGAATCAAATCGGTTTCTTATATCATTCACGGGCGTTTCGCCTATGGATATCTAAAAAACGAAAAGGGAACTCATCGCTTAGTTCGTCAGTCTCCGTTTAATGCCGACAAACTCCGTCAAACTTCTTTTGCCGGAGTCGAGATCACCCCTCTTTTGCCCGAAGAAGCTAAGGTTGAGATCCGTGACGAAGACATCGAGTTCGAAGCCAGCCGTTCCAGCGGTGCTGGGGGACAAAACGTTAATAAGGTCAGTACGGCTGTTCGTATCAAGCACGTCCCTTCAGGAATCGTAGTTGAATGTCAGACTCAGCGTTATCAGGACGCAAACAGAAAAATTGCCATGCAAATTCTTAAGTCGAAACTTTGGGAGATTCAGGAAGCCAAGAGACAAGAAGAGTTAAACAAAATCAAGGGCAGTGCCACTATCGCCAGCTGGGGACATCAAATCAGATCTTACGTGCTTCATCCTTACAAACTAGTTAAAGATCTACGGACCGAGTACGAAGAGACCAATCCGGATTCAGTGCTCGATGGCAACCTGGATGGCTTTATCGAGTCCGAGTTAAAACACTTCGCTTCTTAAAAACCAATTATTATGAGGAGTAGGAGTTTGATTTATTAAACCCGCAATACGACGTGGCCATCTCCCCCCCCACCCGTCATTGCGAGCGTAGCGTGGCAATCTATATAAATAAGTTCCAATTAATTTGATAAGATAAGTCATGGAAATAAAGACAATCGATCTAGACCGAATGGACCCAGTTATCTCGAAGGCAGACGATCCACAAGTCTACCAGCCAAAAATAATTAACAAAAGCATGATCACTAAACCAAACATTGTTACAGCCATTATTTTTGTTTTTGTTGCCGTTATTGGCTTTTACACTGGAGCCACACTAAAAACTTCCGCATTCGGAAAGTCGGCCGGAGGAACATCTGGAGATCTGAAAAACATTCAAGCCGAAGTTCCTCTATCTGGAGTCAAGGTCGGCGATATCTACGGCTCTGCTGACGAAAAAGCCTTTAACACTACAGCCACTGGCGTCTTAGACAAAGGTGGTCTTAATGGGGAGGGTACACACAAGTTGGTCCGCCCCGGCGGTCCTTCTCAAACAGTCTACATGACCAGCTCGGTTATAGATCTGGATATCTTGGTGGGCCACCAGATTACCGTTTGGGGAGAAACTTTCAAAGGCCAAAAGGCTAGTTGGCTTATGGATGTCGGTCGCGTCAAGGTTGAAAACCTAAACATGCCATTACCAAAGTAAGCCTCTGTCATTGCGAGTCTCGTACCCGAGCCGAAGTAATCTCACTCCACATCGACAGTTATAATTAATAATTAGCCGTACGAATACAACCTTGATTGATTTTTCTCACATCACCAAATCATATCCGAACGGTGATGTCGTTCTGAATGACGTAAATTTTTCCGTCTCACCCGGAGAATTTGTCGTCATCACCGGTAAATCAGGAGCCGGTAAAACCACTCTAGGGCGTTTACTCATTCGTGACCTTCTTCCCACTAAAGGAAAAATAGTTATCGATGGTGAAGATCTGAATCTGATAAAATCGAAAAATATCCCCATGATCCGGAGAAAAGTAGGATTCGTTTTTCAAGACTACAAAATAATTCCGGATAAAACCATCGGTGAAAATATCACCATCGCCTTGGAGATTGGCGGATACAACCGCAAAAAAATTCAGGAAAAGATTACAGAATTACTCAAAATGGTTGGTATACCCGGTAAGGAACATTTATTTCCCGGTCAACTATCCGGTGGCGAAGTTCAGCGAGCCGCCATCGCCCGA
Source organism: Candidatus Collierbacteria bacterium CG_4_9_14_3_um_filter_43_16 (assembly GCA_002789895.1). Lineage (GTDB taxonomy): Bacteria > Patescibacteriota > Microgenomatia > UBA1400 > MFAQ01 > UBA10133. The sequence goes on along the minus strand of PFUC01000090.1, from coordinate 8,884 downwards.
GCCATCGCTTGCGAGCCGGCCATTCTATTCGCCGATGAACCCACAGGCAACCTCGACAAAGATACTTCCATCGAAATCTTTAATCTTCTCAAAAAAATTAACGATGATGGTACCACCGTGATCTTGGCTACTCACGATGTTACCCTGATCAGTCTAAATCCGGATCGTAACATTCACCTAGAAAAGGGTAAGATAATTTCAGATGTCGATGGCCTGCCCGCCGGCAAGGAGGGCAAACCCCCCGTCAAATCAGAACAAAAAATTGGGCATACCAAAACCGCCTCGTCATCTCGAGCGAAGTTGAGAGATCACACTCCACACAAGGAAATATAAAATGTTAAATGTAAAACGATAAATATCCTATGAACACTGCCCTCAAAAATATCCGTCGCGCGCCCTTTCAAGCACTGTCTGCCGTTTTTATTATTAGCTTGACTCTTTTTGTGGTGGGTATTTTTAGTTTAGTAACCCTCGCTTCTCATATTATTCTTCTAAATTTCGAAACCAAACCACAAATCATTGCCTATCTCAAAGACGACCACACTACGGACCAGGTAGCCGGTCTAATTAGCAACATGACTTCTACTCAGGGTGTCAAAAATGCAATTTACATCAGCAAGACAGATGCTTTGGAGATTTACAAAAAAAGCGTCGGTAACGACCCTGTATTATTGGGAACAGTTACGGACTGGGGTATTGTCACTGCCGACATCCTTCCGGCCAGTGTCGAGATCACAGCTTCCGATCCTAGCGCCTTCAACACCATTGTTTCTATCCTGGGAAAATCGGACATCGTCAGTGCTACACCTCAGGGGAAAAAGGAGATTGATTTTCCCCAGGACGTCATTTCTGAGCTCACCAAATGGACCAACGCTATTCGTGGTGCCGGACTGATACTCATTATTGCTCTGACAGTTGTCTGTATTTTGACTGTTATGATTATTATTTCCATGAAAATCTCTGGCCGACGGACAGAGATTAGCACCCTTAAGCTTCTCGGAGCTCAAAATTTCTATATCATCAAGCCATATATTACCGAATCTCTAATCTACGGCTTATTGGGAGCATTCTTCGGTTGGACCCTTAGCTATATCGCTCTCCTTTATTCCACACCTTTTCTGGCACCAAGACTCGGAGGAGTCATTTCTTTCCCCATACCTTATTGGATCAACCTTTTCCTCTTAGTTGGTTTACTGGCTTTTGGTTTAATTCTGTCTCTCATCTCTAGCCTTTTTGCCGCCGCTAGATTTGTCAAGAGATCAAGATGAGAAAGATAGCTTTCGTTTTTTTTCTATTATTTCTTCTACATGCAAGCACAATCAGGGCTATCGAATGTGATGGGTCGGCCGTCTCTATTGATGTTTGCGCTCAGAAACTTCAAATGCTGAGTGATGAAGAAGCCACTCACAAGCAGGCAATTTCCGTCTTCAATACCAAAATTAATCTCATCCGGGGACAGATAAACCAGACCATCTCCCAAATTGCCTCGTTAGAAAAAGAAATCTCTGTTTTAAGCGGAGTTTTGGATACTGTAAACCAATCCATGGCTGAGTTGACCAAGATTTATCTTGCTCGGGTTCGGGAAAGTTACCGTCGGTCACGTGTCACTCCCCTGGATCTTATCTTTTCGACGGACTCAGTCGGTGATTACTTCACCAAACTAAAATATCTAAATTCGGTCAAGGCGAAGGATCAAATGATCCTCGCGGAGCTGGAAAATTCCCGTAAAGATTACGATCTCCGGAAACAGACTAAGGTCACCAAGCAACAAGAAATTGAAAAACTTAAAAACAAACTAGAGGCTCAAAAAAGATCTCAAAACCAATTGTTAAAAGAAAAACAGGCCATGCTTCTAGACACCCAAAACAACGAAAAAAAATACCAACAATTATTGCAGCAAGCGTTAGATGAAAAAGCAGCCATCGAAAAGGCTTTAGTTTCCGGTATCAAGGTTGGTCCAATAAAAAGGGGAGACCCGATCGCACTTACAGGTAATTCCGGCTATCCAAACTGTTCTACCGGCAAACATTTACATTTTGAAATTAGAAAAAAAGGAGAATGGACCAACCCCGGCCAATATTTGTCTGCCAAAACAGTCAAAGACGAGCAGGATAATCGCGGAGATATTAAAGTAGGCTCTGGTAATTGGTCTTGGCCGTTGGAAGACACTGTCCGCCTCACTCAATTTTATGGGAGTACGCCCTATTCCTGGAGGTACAAATATTCCGGTGGTAAACACACGGGCTATGACATGGTATCCACTAGCAGTGATGTTATCCGTGCTCCGGCCGACGGAACCTTGTTTAAGTCTTCGCAGGCCTGTGGTTCTAGTACCATTCACATTGTCTATATCGAACATCCCGATGAGGTAGTCAGTTTCTATCTTCACGTTCAATAAGCCCAAAAAATAAGCCTCTCGTTTTCACGAGAGGCTCGACAGCTGACTTCAGAAGTTCACCCCCCCAGTGGAGGGCACCTTTTTGAACCAGTCGATAATACGGTTCAAACGCGGTACTTCTTTGTCAACTTCTCCCACCGGAAGGTGGGATCGGGCCGAAAGCCCGGGCGCAGAGTCGCACTGCGTACTAGTTGTCGGACCGTGTGGGCGGAAACGGACTCGGTTTTCCGGTAAACTGGCCGGGCCTATCCTAACTGTAAATCTCGCCTCACACTGGTCTTTAACTACCGGTATTATAAGCCGGATTTGTTCCCTGTCAAACCTCATTTGGGGCTCATCTTGTATTGGAAAAGACTGCCACTTGACATGTACCCTGCAAGGGAATATAACTATAAACAGTCGAGAACGCAAGTTTTCGATCAGAGATACTAGCAATAGTAAATCGGAAAAAGGCTCCGCAAGGAGTTCTTTTTCTTTATATACCCCTCCATTCTGTTATAGTTGGTATAAAGTGAAACAGATCCTACCCGTGTTGTTTCTTTTTTTGCTATATCTAGCCTTTCCCCCTACAATTTTTGCCCAGGTAGTTATCAATGAGTTTTCCGTTAACCCTCCGAATAGATCCGACTGGATCGAGCTGTACTCTTCCGAGGTCGTTGATATCTCGGACTGGATAGTCGCGGACGAAGCCGGTGATTTTTTTACCATTCCATCGGGAACTACTCTCGGGTCGGGTATCTATTACGTCTTTTTCAAGTATCAAAGATTAAATAACGACCGGGACACGATCTATTTAAAGGACAACCTGGGAAACCCGATCAACACTATCCGTTATGGTTACGAAGGCGAAGTTTGTCTCCCGGGAACGGACGGATCCATAGCCAGGATCCCCGACGGGGGAAACATCTACGATCGTTTATTGGCCAACACCAAAGGGACGACGAACGGTGAAATAATTACCGATTATTGCCCAACTTCCACACCAACTCCTACTTTATCTCCCGATCCGACAGCGTCTCCCACGGTTACCGAGTCAACCACCCCGACTCAAACGCCATCACCGACACCGGCTAACTCTATTTATAAGATCAATCCGGCGAAAGACGGAAATAATCAACCACTTACCGGAGTAAAAATCTATATTGATAATTTGTATACTCATCACGAAGACGGGGAAACTCTGGAGTTTTGCCAAGGCTGTTTTTGCGACAACGACAAACAGGTCTCTTGTGAACTTGGACCGCACACTACCAAACTAACCAAGGCAGGTTACTCGGACTGGTCCGACCAACACCATTTTTCTCCGGGTGAAGACTACGAGATCAGCCCGATACTTAGCCTGATCCCGACATCTGGCCCCACTGCATCCTCCACTCAAACTCCAACCACTTCACCAACCAAGACCCCCACTCCAACCAAACCCACTTCCACATTACCTCCCAAACCATCTCCCTCGAACCAACAACCGACAACCAACAACTCCCCAACTTCTTCCCCCTCATCTATCCTCGGTGTCTCCACTTCCTCTTCCGTCATAAATCCCTCTCCCGAACCAACAACTCTGAACCCTGAACCAATAACCAATAACTCTGCCACAAAATACACTTTCATCTTTGGCGTTATCATATCCTCACTTGCCGGAGGTGTCCTGTATTTTAGACACCGGAACGACTAGAATACCTACTATGAAGAAGTTTATTCTTAGATATTTACCGGTCGTCTTTTGGATGCTCCTCATTTTTCTGATGTCCTCCAAGTCGGATTTACCGATGAACGGTACGGTCACCGAAGATTTTCTCTCCAAGAAACTCGCCCATGTTTTTGAATATACCGTCCTCATGTTCTTTATGTTTCGGGCTGTGGGAGAGAAAAGCCCTGCCAAAGCTTTTTTATATTCACTCATTTTTTCCTTTTCCGACGAGATCCACCAGCTGTTTATCCCAAACCGCACGGGCAGACTTCGTGATATCGGCATCGACTCTCTTGGTTTGGTCTTAGCTTCTATTTCTATTATCAAACTCCCAACATGGAACAGCTTTTTGTTAGTTCATCCACCGAGGAAACCCAAGAAATAGCTGCCCACCTAGCCTCCGGATTGGATAAGGGTGCGACCATTTGTTTGTATGGCGATCTTGCTGCAGGGAAAACCACTTTTACTCAAGGCTTTGCTTCTTTTTTCAAGATTCCACGTTTAGTCTCGCCCACCTTTATTATCATGAGGGAATATCCCATCACCAGTCATCCGGTCATCAAAACCCTGTATCATCTTGATTTATATCGCCTCAACTCGGTCCAGGAGATAAAGGCCTTCGATGTCGAAGAAATCTGGACTGATCCTACCAACCTCTTAATCATTGAGTGGCCGGATAAGTTTGTCGACATCCTTCCTCAAAAACGTGTCGATGTATTTTTTCACGCCACCTCCGAAAACGAACGTGAAATAAAAATCATAAAAAATAAATAAATGCCTACAGATCTGTCAGAATTATCACTTCAATTAAAAGAAAATCAGAAAGCTTCTCCCGAACCAGACGCCGTCTTGGATTTGATAACAACTTACATTGAAGCCCACCCCAACATAGACGACCATCCTTTGTATATTTCAGCCTCAGGTGATGAGAGCCTTTTAAAGGTGATAACCAGTGAAAACCTTGTGCTTAACGACGCCCTGCCAAAAGAAACAAAAATAATCTATTCATTTGGAGGAGGTGAATTTTCTAAAAGTAAAGATATTATTTGGATCCCTAAAACATTGAAAGATACGGCCTTTTCGGTAAAGTCGCGTTCGCTCACGAATGCGGACACATATTGAGTCCTGAAGATAAAACAAATACTGAAAAAGGAAAAAGTTCATATATTGCTTTTAAAGAAGCCCAGTCAGATGAGGATCGGATAATAGCCTTACTCGAGGTGCAGCGCGCTGACATGGAATCAGAGATTGATGCCTGGAATTATAGAAAGGCTGTGGCTGATATATTAAAGATCGACGAGTTAGTATATGAGGATCTAATGAGTTTTGCACTTGAACACTACTTTCTAAAATCACTTGAAGACATTGCTGTATCTATTAATTTGGAACAAGTTACCTGTAAAGAATTAGAAATCGTATTTATAGACCCCAAGTCCGGCCAGGATATAAGAATGTCGGTTTCTGAACTGCAGAAATATATAGAAGAGAGATATAAGAACAATAAAATCATTGCTATAGATAGATCTGCTAAACAAATTATAAGCAAATACTCCAAAATACCAGATTAGGAAATGAAACTCAGTCCCGACTCCAAAGTCGTTTACGAAAGAGAAATTGATATCGGCCTTTTTTAGACAATACCCGAGTATATAATGAGGTACAAATATGTCATTACTACCTGAAGTAGAAACTGGTTCCCGTCACAATATTAGTTATTCGCGCTATCTAGAGTTGGGAGGAATTATCAATAATGATGATTATCGGAGTGCCCTAGAGCGTGCAGCTCAGACTGATGTGACGTCTGAAGTATTTACCAGTCAAGCAAAATACACTGCCGGACCGGCGGGTATAGATCTGAGTAAGATCGAAGGTGGTCCAAGAGGAATAATAAACCTCTACGGGGTCCTCCGCACCGACCTAAATCCTGAAGCCACCCATCACCACGGCCAGATGTCTGACCAAAGGTTATTTGTTGAGGCTCTCAGAATGCTCGACTACCCCGACTTATTGGAAAAAGTGATTAGTGCATATCCCAACATTGATTTCTAATAGCTTCATCCGAACTTAATGAAACTTTATCTAGACTCCACCGACAATACCCGCGTCATCGTCCGTCTGGGCGACAAAGAATTTGTGAATCGCGTCGACTCTCCTCGCAATCAAGACGTTTTTAGTTTTCTCCTTTCCTGTTTGGGAAAAGAAAATCTCAAGCAGGAAGATATCACCGAGGTTGAGGTCAATTGTGGTCCAGGTTCTTTCACAGGCACCCGTATCGGCGTCACCATCGCCAATGCCCTTGGTTTTGCGTTGGCCATTCCGGTCAACGGTCAAAAAAATCCCGTCGAACCAGTCTACTCCGCACCTCTCAGCATCACTTATCCAAAAAAGGTATAAAATCAAAATAGATTGGGTCATTAATGTAACAATTAATGTTACATATATTGACATAACTTGTTATTAGTGAGATCATCTCGATATTAATGAATAAAAAGATTCATAGGAAGCTACTTTCTGTTATTCTTTCGTTTAGTCTCCTCCTTCAAACAATTTATCCTCTATCGGTCATACCGGTCTACGCAGAAGACTCCACCTCGTCAGCCACCATTTCCGATGTCATCCCAACACCCGAGGTAACGCCTACTCCTACTGAAACAGTCACTCCCACACCAGAAATCACTCCCGATGTCACCCCCACTCCAACTGCTACTCCAGAATTAACACCAACACCAACAAATGAACCAATAGTTACTCCAGGACCCACTCCAACCCCAACTCCTTCACCCTGGACTTTTGAAAAAGTTGAGATTAATAAAGAGTATATTGCTCTTCAAAATAGTGGGGTTAAATTAACATTCACAAAACTCCCGACTCCTGTAGGCAACATAAAAATCGAGGAAATTACCCTTACTCCGGAACAAATTAAACAAACAGGCTCATTATCCGATAAAGCATACGATATAACTTCGGACATGGCGGATGGATCTTTTACCTACAATCTTTCCCTCCCTATTCCGGAAGCATCAAAAGGCAAAGCAGTCGAAGTAAAATTTGCTGAAGAAATGTCAAATATTGGATCAGCAGAAATAGTTGACAATACTCTTACCAAAACCGACACATCAGTCTCCGTAGCCAGCCTCGACCATTTTACGATTTTTGTTATTTCCGGCAATATCACAAATCCCGGACTTGGTACTTATGTCGGAGAGCCTTTTGATGAAACTACATCGCAAGTAATTATCAATGAATTTCTTTTTGATCCCTCAAGCGGCAATGAATGGGTGGAACTTTATAACAAAACTGCTGGGGCAATTGATTTAACAAATTGGAGTTTGGTTGACAATATGAATAACGTTAAAACCTTGTCAGGAATAATTCCTGCTAATGGAATTTTGGCTTTCGAAAAATCTGGAGGTGACGGTTGGTTAAATAACACCGGTTCAGAATCCATTACTTTAAAAGACAACTATGCAGAATCTCAAGATGTTGTTTCTTACAAAGACAGCTCTTTTGTCAATGGTCAAAATATTGGTAATGTCGCAGAAGATCAAAGTGTTTGCCGAACTCAAGATACGGGTGATACATGGCAGGTTTGTACCAGCCCTTCTAAAGGATGGTTTAATTATGCTCAGTCTTTTGACTGTGTAAATCCGCCTTTGGGAGCACCTACTTTAACTTCTATCGCCAACTGTTTGGAAGATCAGGGGTTAAGTACGAATATTGGAATCTTGGAAAACCCGTCTTCTACACCAACAAATGAAGCCGATGCTTTATATTTTGAAAAATCCCCAACAGGTAGTAGTGGAAAAATGGTGTTTACCGCAAGCCTAAATCTTACCAATCAAGATACCGTTAATGTTTTGCAACAGCTTGGAACAAAGATGCAGATGTCTGATGGTCACGCTGCTTTTGATTCTGATACTGCAAGCGCAATGGAAATTACAGGAGGAAAAATCTATATGTATAACTTGCCGTTTTCTACTACTCCTAATATTTTGGTTAACGGTGTTCCTTCAACCGGTGTTGATGTTTCAGGAGTCTCTTATGATTCTGGAATATTGACCTTTACTGCCAACCACTTTACCTCTTTTGACGTGTTCGATACCGTTTATGTAAGAACAGATGGTGATGATACTATTTGTAATGGTGGTACAAACTCTCCCGTTGCCTCTTTTGTTGGTACAAACCAACCATGTGCGGTAAAAACGATTGCCAAAGGTATATCTCAAGTATCAACAGAAGGAACCGTTAATGTCGCGGCGGGGACATACAATGAGAATCTAAATATAGACAGATCGATCACGCTCAAATCAACTTCTGGTGCGGCGAACACGACCATCGCAGCATCGGGGACCGTAATAACCATCAATGCCAACGGCGTTGTAATAGATGGTTTAACCGTCACTAACAATAGTACGAGTGGTATGGGTATCTACGCCTCAGATCATAGTAATCTGGACATTAAGAACAATACGATAACGAATATTGGTAATGGCGAAAACGATGTGGTCGGACGAGGCGTTGTGATTGTATCATCAGCAAGTCCGGTTGATGATATTAATATCACGAATAACCATATAACCAACATCACATCTGGTCTACGAACTGGCAGTAATAGTGTTAGTGCGGCCGCCATCGCAGTTGGTTGGAGTACGGGCACCGCGACCAAGTTAAACTTTTTTCAAATTCAGAGGCGATTGGTTGCTCGCTTGCCCCGCCGGAGTTTATCCCGCACGGCGATGCGGGAGCGGGTCTCGCTTCGCAAAAAGCCCTGTATTTCGGAATTAAATCAAAGGGGC
>PFUC01000062.1:6841-7609 GCA_002789895.1 Candidatus Collierbacteria bacterium CG_4_9_14_3_um_filter_43_16 | reverse complement strand
GGAAGGTATATAGGGGAGATTCGCCAGAATGATATCAAACTTGATGTGTGGATAGTTTTCCAGAAGATTTGACTCCTGAAAAAAAAGATTCTCCGGTGATCTCAAAACGCGTCCAGCATTTTCTTTAGCTAAGTTAAGTGCCGGAACCGAAGTATCCGATAAATAGATAGTGTAAGGAGTATTTTGCTTGATAAGATAAGCGGCCACCGAAAGACCAAGGCAGCCGGAACCGGTGCCAATATCGGCGGCGACTGGATGGGGGATATTTTGCCTATTAATATAGTTGACGGCAAGGTGAACAATCTTTTCGGATTCAAGTCGAGGAATTAAGACTGAGGGGTTTACCAAAAAATCTAGTCCGTAAAATTCCGCATGTCCGGTAATATATTCGACCGGTTGTTCACCAATGGAATCAAGAGGTAGGGGAAAGCCGTGTTTTCTCAAATGGTTTATTTCGTATGGGGTAAGGGTTCTTTGGTTCATTTAACACTAAAAAAGGAAGTCAATTGTTTATTGTGAGCTATGGAGTAGAGAAAGTGTATTCGGAAGTACTGACTGGTTTTCCATCTGTATCGATAACGATGACATATTTGAATAAGGTGCCAGGAGAAAGATCCTCGACACTAAGGAGATGGTTATTTTGAGGTGTAGCCGAAACAATAAAGGTTTTGAGGAGACCTTCTGTAAAGCGAACAGAGGTTTTAGCTGGTTTCTGAGTAGAGAAAGAAATGAGAATTTGAGTAGAGGAGATGGGGGTAATAAGTGGAG
>PFUC01000062.1:0-6819 GCA_002789895.1 Candidatus Collierbacteria bacterium CG_4_9_14_3_um_filter_43_16 | reverse complement strand
ATGGGGGTAATAAGTGGAGGGGTAAGTATCTCAGATGCTTTGGTTCTAGTTTCTTGAGTAGTGGAGGCTTGTTCCAGTAGGGAGGGCAATAGTGTGGCAAGTGAAAAGATGACCAGTATGGGTATGAGAACAGCAAAAGCAGATTTTAAAGGTATTCCCCAAAGTTTATGAAAATATATCTTTGATTGCTGAGCTTGTTTGAAAAGATAGAGCTGATTCTTGGGAAAAAAACCCCCGTGATTATTGGGACAGGTATAAACGGTGACGGTTTGGGGAACAGAATCGTCTTTGATACCCGACATGGGTTGTCCACACTTTGGGCAAACGGGGTTTGTAGCCGGTATGGCACGGCTTTTGGGAATGATAGAGTCGACATTTCTGGCAGTTTCAAGGGTGAGGAAGTTGGCTAGGTATGGATCAATAAAATGTCCTCCACAATTTAAGCATTCTTCAACTGAGTGGCCGTGACCGTCAGAAGTTTCTATTTCGATAGCGGAAAGGGGGTGATGACAGTGCGGGCAGTCCATATACTCATTCTAGCAAATAAAGGTAGTTTATTTAAATTAAAGCTATCTGTTAAACTGGAAACATGAGGTTGAAATTTTTGGGTGCGGCAAAGACGGTAACAGGATCTAACTTTTTTTTGACCGGAGAGAATACCGGCTTGATGGTGGATTTTGGAATGTTTCAAGGTAAACCTGAAGAGGTGGGCTTAAACAACGTTAAGCCAGATATAGATTTTAGTAAATTGTCGGCTGTTTTGCTGACTCACGCTCATCTGGATCATTGTGGCAGATTACCTCTGTTGGCTCATTATGGCTTTAAGGGTCCAATATTTATGACGGAGGCTACCAAGGCATTGGCCGAACTAGTACTTCATGATGCGGCCAAAATTGCAAAAGAAGCCGAGGCAAGGTCAATTCTCTATACTGATAAGGATGTGGAGGTAATTTTGAAGCAAGTATTATTAATAGATTACGACAAACAATTTGATGTTGGTGATTTTAGAGTTACCTTTGTGGATGCTGGGCATATATTGGGATCGGCCAGCGTGAGAGTAGAAGAGAGAGCTACTGGCAAGAGCGTCGTTTTTAGCGGGGATTTGGGAAATACTCCTGAGCCGCTACTTTCACCGACTCATTTCGTACATAAGGCAAATATGGCAGTAGTAGAATCGACTTACGGTGACGAAACTCACGGACCCAGGAAAGAAGAGGCAGATTTGGCCAAAATCATCAAGAAGGCAGAAACAACAAATGGGACTGTTTTGATACCCTCGTTTTCCATAGAGAGAACACAAGAACTCTTATATATATTTGATCAACTTAAGAAAGAAGGAAAGATGGATAACAAAACACCAGTTTTTTTGGATAGTCCGATGGCTATTAAAGCAACAATGATTTTCAAAGATTTTCCAGTTCTATTTAGTAATAGGCTCAAAGACCAAATAAAAACTGATGACCCATTTGATTTTCCCGGGTTGGTAGTATGCGATACGATTGAAAAAAGTAAGCAGGTGAAAAATTATAACGGGGTAAAGGTAATCATAGCCGGTAGTGGCATGATGAGCGGGGGGAGAGTTATTCATCATGCTATTAATTACTTGGGGGATCCTAATACTCAGCTGGTGATCGTTGGTTACCAGGCGGAGGGAACTTTAGGTAGAGAAATATTGGATGGAAAAAGCAGTATCAATATCTGGGGAAATTGGATAAATATTAAGGCTAAAATTTTGGAAATAAAGACGATGAGTGCCCACGCTGATCAAGGTCAGATAATTTCATGGCTGAAAAAAATTGATGGATTAGAAGAGATTGCATTGATTCACGGTGAAGAGCTTCCCCGATTGGTACTCAGTGAAAAAATTCATTTGGACCTACAAGGTGTTAAAATAGTATTACCTGTAGTAAATCAAGAAATAAATTTAGATATCCAATGAAACCCCCTTTTTATCTTTTTTGGGCAGGGGTATTATTTTTTTCGATCGGAATGGTATTTGCTCAAGAGTTAAGTTTGACAAGAGTAGGAGTTTTATCCACGGTGGGGGTTAATTATGACAATATTAGCTATTCAGGAGCAATTCCGGTGATGGAAGGAACAGCATCGCCTTCATCGATTGTTTATATCAAGATTAAAACTTCGACGGATGCCACAGAGGCCGCTAGTCCAAGTGGGGCTTGGAGTTTTACTCCCGGGGTATTAGATTTAGGGATTAGTGCTATCGTGATTTCTTCCGGACTTCAAGCAATTACTTTTAATTTGAATTTCAATGCCACTCCCGCGGCTACCCCGACAGCTACTCCAACAGCGTCTCCGGTACCGGTGGAGTTGCTGGCCACCGGGGTTTGGGAGTATTATCTGCCGATTGTCGGAATGGGGTTGATGATTTTGTTCTTCGGGAAGTTCTTGAAAAAGCAAATGCTGTTTTGGGAAGGCAGGAAAAGGAGTTAAGGGTTCTTGGATATTAGTTCTGTGATCTATGGCAAAATACTGAGAGAAATGGTTTAATTATGGTTTAAATGACACAAAATGGAAACAGGATTGAGGTAATTTATGATATAGAAACAAAAAACTTCTTTAATAATGCAGAATTGAGGAATCCAGAAGATTTAGGTATTTCAGTAGTGTCTGCTTATAGAAGGGAAGTGGATGATGATCTGAATGAAATTTCAGGCGAAATGAGAAGTTTTTGGACTCCCGATGCGGCTCTGAAAATAGATGGATCTAAAATGTTCTTTGATGACATGTGGAGTTGGTTTGAAGAAGCCGATCGAATCATCGGATATAACTCATTCGGTTTTGATAATCCGGCCATGAATGGTATTTATGAAAAAGGAGATTTTACCAAACTGAAACACTTTGACATCCTAGATATGATCAGACTTGCGTTTGGACATAGAGTGAAACTGGACAGTGTGGCGAAAGAAACCTTGGGACAAGGGAAAATTGCCGGAGGGTCGGATGCGGTAATGTGGTGGGAGAAAGGTGATCCGGAGAGTCTGGCCAATCTGAAAAAATATTGTGAAATGGATGTAGAAGTGACTATGGGGGTGTACGACTATGGTGTGAAGAACAAGAAACTTAAATTTAAAGATCGATGGAATGAGCTACGGGAAATTGAGGTGGACTTCTCATATCCAATTGAGGTTGTGGCAAAGGAAAAAACCCCGACAGAAGTGCAGATGGGGTTATTTTAAACCAAAAATTTGGATTGACGCAAAGAGATACTTGGAGTATAATGGTCCAAGTATATGTTTACACTGACCAAGAAGGCTGATTATGGGATGGCTTTGCTCTCTGTTTTGGCTCAAAGAGGGCGGGGTGGACGTGTTTCGCTCAAAGAGCTTGCTGAGCTTGGCATGCCGAGAGCCTTTATGGCCAAAATCGCTAATTCTCTGGTTGAAGCTGGAATCCTGAATTCGAAGGAGGGTAAGGGAGGTGGTTTTAGTCTTAATTACGAACCCAAAGAAGTGCAGGTAAAAGAGGCTCTGGAGGCCATTGAGGGTGAAGTGGAACCTGTGAGCTGTGCGGCTTGCCCCATGATTGGGGGGTGCGGTCAGCAGGGATTTATGGGGAGATTGACAGGAGAAATTGTGGGACTACTGGAAAAGTATACTTTGGAGGATTTAATAAAGTAATAATTTATATATGTTAAAAATACAGAAACTAAGGGTAAAAATAGAAGGTAAAGAAATTTTGAAGGGAATTGATCTGGAAATTGATGAGGGAGAAGTGTTGGCTCTGATGGGTCCCAATGGGTCCGGCAAATCATCTCTGGCCAACACCTTAATCGGAAACTCTAAGTTTGAGGTGGAGTCCGGAGAAATAATGTTTGTTGGGAAAAAGATAAATGGTCTAAAGCCAGACGAAAGAGCAAAGCTGGGAATTTTGATGTCGTTCCAGTATCCGGTAGCGATTTCCGGTGTGACTGTAAGAGAAATGCTTTTGGCCTCACTACGCGGTAGAGGTCTGACCGTGAGCGCGCTCGAACTTAAAAAACAAATTGCAGAAGAAGGGGAGAGACTACATATAGAAGGGCACTTGCTGACAAGAAGTATTAATGAAGGATTTAGCGGGGGAGAAAAAAAGAAATTAGAAATACTGCAAATGAGAATATTGAAACCAAAACTCTTGATCTTGGACGAGGTGGATTCAGGTCTGGATATCGACGCACTGGCTCTGATCGCTAAAAACGTTGATGAAATGGCGAAAACAGGAATGAGTGTACTGGTAATTACACATTATCAGAGACTGCTTAGATATTTGGTACCAGATAGAGTGGTGGTAATGAAAAACGGAGTGGTGGTTGATAGGGGAGGAAAGGAAATCGTGGATAAGTTAGAAAAACAAGGCTATAAGTCATATGAGTAAACAGACCGATAATTCAAAGCTGTTAGAGGACAAACTTTATCCATTAGGCCATACTGATGACGTAGAGTATTCATTTACGGCGGAAAAAGGGCTGACGGAAGGCTTGGTGAGGAAAATTTCCTCTTTGAAAGAAGAACCTAAATGGATGCTGGAAATTCGGTTGAAAGCCTATAAAAAATATTTGGAAATGAAAATGCCGACCTGGGGTGGTGATCTATCCTCTATTGATTTTGACGATATCCGCTACTATATAAAACCAAAAAATCAGGAGGCGAAGACTTGGGCGGACGTACCGGAGGCGATCAAGAATACATTTGAGAAAATTGGCGTACCGGAGGCTGAACGAGAAACACTAGCTGGTGTGAAAAGCCAGTATGATTCCGAAGTCGTTTATGGATCTCTCAAGAAATCGTTGTCGGAAAAAGGAGTGATATTCCTCTCAATGGATGAAGGACTCAGAGAATACCCAGAGATTGTGAAAGAACATTTTGGAAAAGTAATTCCCATGGGAGACAATAAAATGGCGGCGTTAAACACCGCAGTTTGGAGTGGAGGATCCTTCGTATACGTCCCCAAAAATGTGGATGTGGGGCTTCCCTTGCAGGCTTATTTTAGAATCAATACCGAAAGAGCCGGACAGTTTGAGAGAACTTTAATTATTGCCGAGGAAGACAGTAAGATGCACTATATTGAAGGTTGTTCTGCTCCATCATTTTCGTCTGCTTCGCTTCACGCAGCGGTGGTCGAAATCTATGTGAAGAAAAATGCCAAAGTACAATACTCAACGGTCCAAAATTGGTTCAAAAATGTGTATAACCTGGTGACCAAAAGAGCCAAAGTGATGGAGAATGCTGAGATGCGCTGGGTGGATGGGAACCTTGGTTCACACCTGACCATGAAGTATCCTTCTTGTATCTTGGCTGGAAGAAAAGCTCACGGAGAAGTTTTGTCGATTGCCTGGGCAGGTGAAGGGCAGCATCAGGATACAGGAGCGAAGATGATTCATCTTGCCCCTGAGACGACGTCTCAAATTATAAGTAAATCTATCAGTAAAAATGGCGGACGAGCTACGTATAGAGGGATGGTACATATGGTGCCGGGCACTTGGGGATCCAGATCTAAAGTAGTTTGCGATGCATTAATACTTGACGAGAAAAGTCGGTCCGACACTTACCCGGTGAATAAAATTCAGGAAAATGAGGTGGTGTTAGAGCACGAGGCAACGGTCAGTCGGATTGGAGAAGAGCAGTTACTATATCTTATGAGTAGGGGAATTAAGGCAGAAGAAGCAAGTACGATGATAGTTAACGGATTTATGGAGCCGGTGGTGAAGGAAATTCCTCTGGAGTATGCGGTGGAGATGAATAGGCTGGTTGGGCTTGAGATGGAGGGAAGTGTGGGCTGAGGAAAGTGACACAGTGTCACAGTGACACAAGAAAAAAATAAAATGAATATTAAACGATTTAAATTAGACAAACCCGGAGAAATTGACCTGGTTATCCCCTTCTTGGCTTCGTTAGAAGAGAAAGAAGTTTTTGGGGTAATTTCGGCAGTGGAGCCGGGAGACTATAAAGTTAGGGTGGTGGCGGATCATAAAGTGCCCAATACTTTTGGCAGAATAGTAATTAAAGGGGTGGTGGCAAATGGTGCGCGAGTAACGGTGGATGGGATGGTGAAAATAGCGAAAGGTGCCAGAAAGACAGACAGTTTTCTGGAGATGAGGATTTTGCTTTTGGACAAGCAAAGCAGTGCGGTGGCGGAACCAAAACTGGAAATTGAGAACAATGAGGTTAAAGCGTCTCACGCCGCGACGGTCGGTAAAATAGATGAAGATCAGCTTTTTTATCTGACAAGCCGAGGTATAGACGAACCGGGCGCCAAGAAATTAATAGTTGCGGGGTTCTTAAAGGAAGCCGTTGGGGAAGGTGACACAGTGACACGGGGGAGATAGAGTGGAAATGGAAGATAAAAACATTATTAACAAAAACGCCACAGTGACACTGTGACACAAGAAACAATATGGATAGGAATAGTCAACAAAATACAGTTAATAAATTCGAGGATTTGTTTATTTGGCAAAAAGCCAGAGAATTAACCAGAGAAGTTTACAAGATTTCAAATAATTGGAACGATAGGAGTTTACAGGATCAAATTAGGAGAGCGGCGGTTTCTGTATTAAGCAATATTGCTGAGGGTTTTGAGAGGGGAACAAAAGATGAATTTCTGTACTTTCTCTATATTGCCAGAGGATCTGCGGGAGAGGTAAGAGCACAGCTTTATGTAGCAATTGACCAAAAATTTATACCTGAAGGAGAATTTAAAAGAGTTCAGGATTTGGCAGATTATGAATCCAGGTTGATTGCAAAATTTATTGCAGGATATAAAACAAAAAGTTATGGTGGACAGAGGGTGGCCGATCCAAAATTCCAAGAAAAACAAGATTTTGAG
>PFUC01000040.1 GCA_002789895.1 Candidatus Collierbacteria bacterium CG_4_9_14_3_um_filter_43_16 | reverse complement strand
GATCTACAACTTATTGCGAAGGAAGGTGGGAATGTCGAGATCGTCCTCGATACTGACTTCGTCATGCTGAAGTTTGTATTTACCGGCCGGAGAACTTTTTGGAGGATCTGGCTGGTCGGGCATCGTTTCGGTTACGACGGAATTGGCTTCTGCCGGCGACGGTTTGAAATAGGTGTTTGTTGAAGCCGGGTTATAGTGACGAAGGCTGTCAAAACCGGCGGCAATCACGGAAATTTGAATGTCGTCACCAAGATCTTCTCGAATGGTAGTGCCGAAAATGATATTAGCGTCCGGATCGGCAGACTGGGTGATGATGGAGGAAGCTTCGTTAATTTCTGAAAGCGTCAGATTTTCTCCTCCAGCAATGTTAAAGAGGATGCCTTTGGCGCCGTCTATACTTACCTCAAGTAATGGAGAACTAATGGCGGCGTTGGCAGCGATAATAGCCCGTTTTTCTCCGGACGAACGGCCAACCCCCATGAGAGCGGAACCGGCGTTGGTCATGACCGATTTTACGTCAGCAAAATCAACATTTACTAGCCCAGGGATGGTAATTAAGTCAGAGATACTTTGAACTCCTTGTCCGAGAACCGAATCGGCCGTTTTAAAAGCATCCAGAAGAGTTTGGTCCTTCTTGACGACGTCCATGAGTCTTTGATTAGGAATGATTATCAGTGTATCGACATTTTCCTTTAACTTTTCGATTCCCTCTTCAGCTTGAACTCTGCGACGAGCTCCCTCAAAAAGAAAGGGCTTAGTCACCACAGCGACGGTAAGGGCTCCGATATCTTTTTTGGCAATTTCGGCGATAATTGGTGCGGCTCCGGTACCGGTACCACCACCTTCACCGGCAGTAATAAAAATCATATCAGCTCCCGAGAGAACTTCCTTAATTTTTTCCCGAGATTCTTCTGCTGCCATTTGGCCCACTTCCGGATTTGACCCTGACCCGAGCCCTTTGGTGCTTTTTTCACCAATTTGTAATTTTATATCGGCGTTACTGGCCAACAAAGCTTGCATGTCAGTATTTACAGCAATAAACTCAACGCCCTTGATTTTTCCGGAAGAGATCATAGAATTGATGGCGTTGTTGCCACCTCCGCCGACTCCAAGAACTTTGATCTTGGCAAAAGTATTTGTATCTGGTTTGACTAGACCCACTTTATGGTAAGAAAGATTTTATAAATTCAACTGCTTTCCCAACAAATTGTTTGCCGGGAATTCCCTTTATCATACCAGATAGCTTTATTCCTCCAGAATGGTTTTCATCTTTTCTTTTATAACCATAAAGAACCAAGCCTACAGCCACCGAGGAGATTGGAGAGGATATTTCTTCGATCATACCCGATAAACCGGTAGGGGTCCCAATTTTGGCCGGTAACTGCATAACTCTTCGGCAGCTTTCGGTACAATTGATGGTGAGAGAACCTCCACCGGTTAAAACAACTCCAGCGGGCATCTGACCTTCAAGCCCCGACTGTTTGACAATGTTGTTTATCATGGAAAAAATTTCGTTCAGTCGAGGCCTAATGATGCCTTCACTGATAGTTTTGCGAGATACTTTTTTGACGTCTTCGCTGACACCAAGCTTTAGAAGATCAATTTCATCAGTGACTTTTTGTTCATCCTTGTCTTTTTCATGTTTTGGACGACTAACAAAATGTTTAATTTTTTCGGCGCTGTCGACACTTATTTGCAGACCGATGGCAATATCGTCAGTAATCTTCTTGGCTCCAATCGGAAGTACCGAGGAATAAACACATGACCCTTCAAGATAAATACACACACTGGAAGTACCGCCGCCGATGTCCACCAGAATTACACCAAGTTCTTTGTCGGTTTCCGATAATACAGATTCTGCCGAGGCTAGGCCGGTAAAAACAAGTCCTGAAACGTTGGCCCCTAGCTCGCTGACACACCTAGTAACATTCTTAATTGAAGGCGAAAGACCGGTAATAAGATGGGCTTCAGTTTCCAAACGAACACCTGACATACCTGTGGGGTCTTTAATACCTCTTTGACTATCAACGATAAACTCTATTGGCAATACGTGGATAATTTCTCGCGAACTGGGAAGGGAAATGGCTCTGGCGGCTTCAATTACTCTAAACACATCTTCTGAAGTAATTTCCTCTTCGGCTTCTCTGATCGCAACTAGGCCATGAGAATTTTGGGAAGCAATCTGCTCACCAGAAATTGAAACGTAGGCGGTATCGACACCTATACCGGCCATTCGTTCGGCAGATTCGACACAGTCGGTAATGGCGCCGACACATTCCTCAATGTTGACTATTTGACCTTTGCGAACTCCTTTACTGGGGACAGTGGCAACACCAACGACATTAATCTTAGAGCTATCCTGCGACGGTACTGAGATCAAACAAGTTATTTTGCTCGACCCTATATCTATTGCATTTATCCCCTGCGTTTTTGCCATATTATCTTATGATAGGGTTTTTAAATCTTAAATCAATCACTTTGGCATCTTTCTTAAGGGTGACGAGATAAGAATAGGACTTAATTGCCTCACTTACTCGACCCTCATCGAAAGGTACACTAACAATAATATCAGGTTGGCCTGTCTGACTCAAGAAAACCCTTTGACCAAGAATAATAATTGACTCAATATTTAGATATTTGTTTACCATCTTCATGAGCTGATAAAGAGATTTAACTGTTTCTTCGTCCGGCTTTTCGGAAAGAATGAACTTCACTTGAGATTCATCCGTAGCCACCGGTGTCATTCGCCCATTATCCCATATTCCAAAACTACTTTGACTGGCGTTTTGAGTATATATTTCAAGTTCTCCAGAAGGTTTAGGCCAGTTGGCGGACTCGGTTGACCCGGCCGCTGTATCCATAGAAATGACGGGAAGGTCTTTAACCAGAATAACCATAGTGGGGATAGCCGGGCTTCCACTGGCTAAATTCACCCTGAGAGTGTTAAACACCTTAAATCCAACACCGACTTTTTCGACCAAGAACGAATGTACCAACTCTTTCGTTAACCGCTTTTGGTTCAAGAATAGAACGTTCGAACCGATTAATTTATCCAGTTTTTGGATTATTTCCGGCGGACAGTCTTCCTTATCGAGTTGGCACTCAGTTTTGGTGATAATGAAGAGTTCGTGGGTAAGAAAAAGAAACAACATAAATAATAAGAGTGGGAGGAGGCGCTTGAAACGTTTAGATCGATTGACGGATGATTTGGGCAATTTTGTCAGCAGCATTGGTTACTAGTTTGACGGAAGCTTTTTTTACAGGCTTCTTGGCTAATTCTATGATAGCTTGATATAAACTGTCCGGAATCAAATCCTTTTCTTCCAAGATTGAGCTGCCGATCTCTTTAACGGCCAATTGGGCATTGAGATACTGCTCGTTGTGAGAAACCCAGGAGATTGGTATCAGAACTGCCTTTTTGCCAAGCGTCATCAGCTCGTAGACAGTATGTGCCCCCGATCTACTGACTATTATGGAAGCGGAACGAATGTAGGTTGCCGCCTCTTCCGCAAAAAAATATGGAGCATAAATGTAACGATTTTTATATTCTCCGAGTTTTTCTTTGGTTCGTCTGGCCCGTTCCAAATCTTTGGTCAAAGTACTTGAACCAGTCTGATGAATCACGGTGAACCTTTCTACCAATTTTGGAATTATCGGAAAAACTGCCTGATTAATGAGATGAGATCCTTGTTTGCCACAAGTAATGTAAATTAATTTAGGGTCGAATTTTTTAGAGTATTTGGCGTTAACTAATGCCTTTCTAATGGGTAAACCGACTACTTCTGATTTACCTTTGGGGAAATTAGGAAGAGAAGAAGCGTGTGTCAGAAGAATTTTACTTACAAAAGGGGTGATGGCTTTGTTCGCCCAACCTGAGATTACGGTTTGTTCATGAGTGATGGAAGGTATTCGGAGAAGCCAACCCACAATTACTACAGGTACCGAAAGATAGCCGCCTGAAGAAAATATCATAGCGGGCCGATAGCAAAGAAGATAAACAAGGGACTGAAGGAAACCAAAAACTATTTTTAGCCACTCCACGATATCAATTTTTTTGTAAAACTTACCGGTTTTTAGCTCTAAGAATTTAATACCTGTGCCGGTAATTTCCTGATATTCGGCTGATAAACTTTTTTCACCTCGTGCGGTAAATTTGTGTCCGATCCAGATAATTCTAAAACCGCCTTTTTTGAGTATCTTGGCTACTTCCAGTGCACTATTGTGATGACCTCCGGTAAAAATAATAAGTGGCTTCATGCCTGTTTGGATAAATTGATTAATACGCCAAGAGCAATAAAGTTGGTTACCAAGGATGATCCACCATAGGATATGAACGGGAGAGGTATGCCCGTAAGAGGGGTTAAGGCCACCATAGAGCTTAAATTTACAAATATTTGTAATAAAAATAAGAGAGAGATACCGCTGCCAAGTAGTTTATCAAACTTATCCCCTGCAGACAAAGAAACTTTGAAAGATGATACGGTTAAGCCCACCAGAACGATTATAAACAAGGCACTACCTATGAACCCAAATTCTTCAGCAATGATAACAAAGATAGAATCGGTGGTTGCCTCCGGAAGATAGGCATATTTCTGGCGAGATCGGCCGAGGCCGACACCGCTCACACCCCCCGAGCCAAGACCATAAAGAACCTGATTGATGTGATATGAAGAGCCTAGGGGATCGCTCGTTGGATCCACAAAGGTTTTTATCCGAGATAAACGATATGGTGAGGATATGATGAGTAAAGAGATGGTCACCAAAAGAATAGCAATAAATGAAAAAATTTCTTTCAACTTGGCGCCGGAAAGATAATAAATCAAGAAGGATACCCCGATAATAATGATGGCCGTGCCTAAATCTGGCTGAAGCATAATCAGTAGTGAGTTGAGACCAACCAGAAGAAGGAACTGCTTAAGATTCCTATCAACTTCTAACCATTTGGCGAGATAGATTGCAAAAGAAATTTTCAAGAGTTCAGATGGCTGTAGGATCATTGGGCCGAGTACCAACCACCTTCTGGCGCCGAGAAACTTTGATCCGATTCCTGGTATAAGGACCAAAAACATTAATACAAGTGTAGCTGCATATAAGAGATGAGCGTTCTTTTTGATCCAGGATATCGGTATATTGGAAGTGATCAACGCGGCAAGGATTCCAACAATTAGCCAAATTACTTGCTGTTTAACGTAGTGAAATTTATCGCCAAAAGTTCGATATGCGTCGATTACGGAAGCGTCATATATCGCCAACAATCCAAAACCAGCAACGATAATGCCTGTGAAAAGAATGGCCAAAGGCAGCTTGTTTTTTGAATCTTTTCTCATGGCTAAATAATGGATAACCAGATTCCAAATATAACGAGCATAATACCGACCAACCAAGCTCTTTGAACAATTTTGGGTTCCGACCAACCGATTTTGAGAAGCAAATAATGTAGCGGAGCGATGGGAAATATCCGACGGTGAAAGAATTTTACCCAGAGGATCTGTAACAAACTACTAAAACCGTCAACCAAGAACGGCAAGCCGACTATCATAAGGGCAACTACCTTACCAGTAAGGAGTCCGACCATGGCAAAGGTAGCTCCAAAGGCCAGAGCTCCTACATCTCCCAAAAAGAGACGGGCCGGGAATACATTAAAGTACAAGAAAGCGATTAGGCCTCCTAACCAAAGGGCAATAAAGATTGAAAGCGGAGTATCCAGAATGGAGGTAGAGAGTATTAGGAATCCAAAAAGACTGATCATCAGGAGGCCAGAAGCCAGACCGTCCATGCCGTCGGTAATGTTGACCGCGTTCGCGAAAGCCACAATCAAAAAAGCAGAAATAGGAATAAACCATAAACCAAAATGAATTACCCCAAAAAAAGGCACATGAATGATGTCAATGCCTAGGTTAATAAACATCATGGCGCCAATAATTAAACCAAGAACACCCTGAATTAAAAATTTATAGCTAGTTTTTAGTCCGGTATAACCCTCTTGTCTATCCAACTCAAAAAATTTAACGACGTCATCGTAAAGTCCAAGCAGACCGAAGGAAACAAAGGTGAAGAAAATAATGTTTATCTCATCGTTGATGGGATAAACATGAGTAATCTCAAAACCCAGTCTTCGAAGTAAAGGTAGGGCAAAAGCGAAAATAAAGCTGGTTACTACCAGGATGAGAAGTCCCCCTCCTTCAGGTGTTCTTGCCTTTGAACGAATATGAATTGAGGCCTCGTCGGTTTTTTCTTTGGCCACGGCAGTTTGGTTTTTGAAAAATTTTAAGTGATAGAGGAAATTTACGAAAGGAACAATCAGAAAGGCGTGAATGATAAACGAAGCAATGAGTACTCCAAGTAAGATATCCATATTTATAAGGCGCTAATTATCTTTGGTATAAAAATCAGTGATCCTACGATTATAGCCATTACGGCAGAGATCAATACCATAGCGGCGGAAACATCTTTGGCTATTCTGGCATCTTCTCTTCGTTCCAGAGTAATGAGATCAACCATAGACTCGATAGAAGTGTTGACCATTTCCGCCACCAAGACCATATTGACAGTGAAAACCAGGGTCAACCATTCGAAATAAGAAATCGAGAGATAGATTCCAAGAAGGACGGCACAGATTGTGGCCAAGAGGTGGAAACGAAAGTTCGGCTGAGTTTTGACGTTATGGACAAAACCGTCAATGGCGTGCGCGAAGGAGACCTTGTGGGCTCTAATTCTACTAAACATTAAATCTATTTTAATCGTTTTGGGGTTTTATAGCAAAAGCTGTTTGGCAATGCCAAACCAGAGCGGTGCCGCCGTTTCCGAACCCCATTGCGAGGTTTGAGGCTCTCTGAGAGAAACCAGCATGGTGTAGCGGGGATTCTGGGCCGGGAAAAACCCGATAAAACTGGCGATGGTCTTTTGGGGATCATAATGACCTTCAATTGGGATTTGCGCAGTGCCGGTTTTCCCGGCCACGGACAAGCCTACAAGTTTAGCCCACTTAGATTCTCCAGTGTCGATAGCCGTTACCATTATTTGAACAATTTGGGAAATAGCTTCGGGTCCGAGGACATCCCGCGTAACCGGAGTACCACCTTCAACCAAGGTTGGACTAATATATTTGCCGTTGTTCGCGATCGTGTTAATAGCCGTGATCATTTGTATCGGAGTGACGGCAATACCCTGGCCG
>PFUC01000089.1:7817-12524 GCA_002789895.1 Candidatus Collierbacteria bacterium CG_4_9_14_3_um_filter_43_16 | reverse complement strand
TCTGCACCCTGACCGGCATCACTACTTGTATCCAACCATTATCATCTTCTCGTCTAAAAACACTGGGCTTAAGTTCTCCTTCTGTTTCCCATACTACTCTCTCAGCATTGTTCACTCCTAGATAATCCAAGAGATATCTGGCGTTAAAAGCCACGGTTAGACCCTCTCCTTCAACTTCCGTTTCTATCTCAGTCGAATTACTTCCTAACTGACTACTTTCCGCCTTGACGATCAATTTTTCGCCTTCAATCGACATCTTAACAATATTTGCATTGTCTCTTGCGAACAAATTGGCTCTCTTGACCGCTTCTAATAGCTCTTCTCGACTAAACACAGCCTTTGTTGAGTAAGTATTCGGCATAATCTGTTGGTAAGGTGGAAACTCCCCCGCAATAAGACGGGAAGAAACCTCCATATCGGCGATAGTAAAAATTACCTGTTGATTTTCTTTGTCAAATTCGATTCCAAAGTTATCCTCCCCCGTTTCGGCCAATACTTTAGATATTTCCTGAAGGGATCTCGCCGGTAAGATAAACCGAGTGTTCTTTTCGATGCTGGTTTTTACAACATCTAATTTATCGACAGTTAATCTGTATCCATCTGTCGCCGCCAATATAGTTTTACTTTCCTCGAGTTCCCACAAAACACCCGTCAAAACCGGCCTAGTATCATCCTTGGCCGCCGAAATACACACACGATCCATCTTTTGCCGGAATTCTCCGCTCTTTAAAGTTATTTGTGTTTTTTTTGCCCTAGGAATACTTGGGAAATCTTCCACCCCTTGACCTACTACTTCCGCGTTTATACCTTTCGCTGAAACCGTCAAAGAATTCTTTTCTGCCGAAAGGATCACATTCCCTGCCGGTAAACTTGCCACCAACTCTCCAAAGAGTTTTGCCGGCACTATCATTTCCCCTTCTTCATCGATCTTTGCCGGAAGTTTAACCCAAAAACTCACCTCCAAATCAGTCGAAACCAAATTGACCTCATCTTTGGTAACTTTCAAAAGAACTCCTGAAAGAATTGGGAGTTGGGGTCTTACCCCGATTCCTCGATTTACAATTCCTAAATATTTTTTTAAGTCCGTTGCCAGTACTGTTATCTTCATTGTCTTTATATTACAGTATCAAGTCTCCCAGTAGGGGTAGACCCCTGTGTCTACCCGTCACCATCCGTCATTACGTTTTGTTGGGGCAACCCTCGCGGTCGCCCGACATCTGTATCAACCCATCCCCTCCGTCATTGCGAATGGTCGTCTAAGATGGGAGTTTCGCCACCTTCCTGTATCGTCATTGCGAGTTTTGTATTCGAACCGAAGCAATCTCACTCCATCTGCTTATTAATAATATATTTATCTTAATAAAATATAGTAGTAATTAGTAATAGGCGACGTGGACAAGTGGACATTAGCTTCGCTCCTTGCCTGTTTTCTCTGTTATCAATCTTTTTTCGATGTCTGCATCCATCCAATTTACATAAAAACAAATAACTCCCCTACTAACCAATAACTAACAACTCTCTCCACCTGTGGATTCTTTTCTGAATAACTTAGTCGTTTATTCACACCTTTGCTAAAAAATTGGAAACTTCTTCACAGACTTAGGAGATATCCACACTACGTGGATAAGATGTGGATAGCTAAGTGTATAACGCTTGCTTTAATGCCATCACTTTGCGCCGTATATCCACATTGCGTTCAATTTCACGCTCCATTTTTTCGCACGCATGTATAACTGTAGTGTGATCTCGGCCACCCATTAATTCCGCCACCTCAGTAAGATTTAATTTTAGAGTATCTCTCAGAATGTACATGGCAATATGTCTTGCGACCACCAGATCTGCTTTTCGGCTCTCACCCAAGAGATCCTTATTCCTGAAGTCAAAATACTTAGCCACTGTCGAAATTACTTTGATCGGTCGCACTTTAATATCTTTCACTAAATTGGCAGGGAGACCCATGGTTTGTTGAACCATCTCTCTGGTCAAGACTCCTCCATTAATACTGGCACCTGTGGCTAGCCTGACGAAGGTTCCTTCTAATTCGCGGGCATTGGTTGGAAAACTATTAGCCATTAGTTCAAAAGCACTATCTTCAACCTCAGCTTTTATGTCGAGCGCCCGCTGCCGCAAAATCGC
This sequence comes from Candidatus Collierbacteria bacterium CG_4_9_14_3_um_filter_43_16, assembly GCA_002789895.1. Lineage (GTDB taxonomy): Bacteria > Patescibacteriota > Microgenomatia > UBA1400 > MFAQ01 > UBA10133. The sequence continues at coordinate 10,388 of PFUC01000089.1, read as the reverse complement.
CAGTCTCATCTCGTAGTCGGGCAAACCAATATCCACCATCATTCCTCCAAGGAATCTACTTCGCAATCGATCTTCCAGTCCCACGATCTCTTGTGGTTTTCGGTCGCTTGTCATAATAATTTGTGCTTGCTTGTTTGTCAGTTCATTAAAAGTATGAAAAAACTCCTCCTGAGTAGAGTCTTTTCCACCAAAAAACTGTACATCATCGACCAGTAGTGCACCAACTTGTCTATATTTCTTCTTAAAAGCGTCCGTCATCTTCGACTTGAGAGACCCGACCAAGTCGTTGGTAAACTGCTCACTAGTGATACAAACCACTTTCCCCACTCCCTTTTTAGCCAGCTCATGTCCCACAGCATGCATTAGATGAGTCTTCCCTACTCCGACCCCACCGTATATAAACAGCGGATTATGTCTGGTTCCTGGATAATCCACCACAGCTTTAGCCGCCGCAAAAGCTAAGCGGTTTGAACTCCCCACCATATATGATTCAAAGACATAACGCGGGTTTAGATTGGTGCCCGTTTGTCTGTTCTCCTCCGGGGGCGCAAACAGTCCTATACTTGTGTCTCCGTAATCGCCGACCTTGTTTTCCTTTTTGCTTGATTTTGCCTCTTTAACCGGCTCCACAACAAGAAGAGCAATGTCGCATTTCTTCTCAGTGATTTTCTCGGACGCTTGTTTGATAATGCTGTAATATTTCGTCTCTATCGTGTGGCTTAAAAATACCGAAGGTGTCGCTAGTTCTAGCAACAATCTCTGTTCATCAATTGGTGTCACTGATCTGAGAAAACAAGGCTTAATAAAGCCTGCAAAACTGGCGGGAGACATGGAAACTCCTAATTCCCCGCAAATGTTATGCCACAATTTCTCACTGTCCATACGTCCATTCTCACTACTTATCCACATTTTTACAACCCCCAATTTACCCAAAAAGAATAATACTATCCACATCACCTCACAGCATGATAAAATGAACACATGCCCAAACGAGTCTACCAACCCAAAAAAGCCAAACGCATCAGAAAACACGGCTTCCGTATTAAAATGGCCAGTGCCTCAGGGCGCAATGTCATCAAACGCCGCCGAGCTAAGGGCCGAACCAAATTAGCTCTTTAGAATGCCACTTCCGGCTATCAACCGGCTTCCCCTGCGGAAAGAACGAGATCGCCTCACCCGTGAAGGAAAATCTTTCCACACCCGCTACTTCACCTTCGTCACTGCCCCCACCCCCCTTCTTCAAGGCCAGGCCTTAAAGGGCACCAATCTTCAAGGCCTGGCCTTGAAGGAATCCTCAGCAATCCACCCTGTCCCCAGATTCTCCATTCTCCTCTCCAAAAAAATCGCCCGCCTCGCTGTCGACCGCAATCATATCAAGCGAGTCGCCTCCGCTCTCCTGGCCGAACTTCTCCCCCAATTTCCTCCCGCCGACTACCTCGTCATCCCCAAACGTTCCGTCCTCGATACTCCTCACCCCAACCTCCTCTCTGATCTAAAATCACTTCTCCCCAAGCTCGAATAATCCAACCTTGTCATTGCGAGTTCCGATACCCCGAACCGAAGTAATCTCACTCCACCCAATATTGACTTCGGTATTTTATGGCATAAATTAAACATATGCCCAAAAAAGTAATTGATCCTACTAGGATCGCTATTTTTCAGAAGAAAGAAATCCGCAAAACCATTTACAAAAACGAATGGTGGTTTGTGATTACTGATATTGTGGTTGCACTAACCGAATCTGTTCAGCCCGATGGATATATTAAAGATATGCGACGCAGAGACGAACAGCTTTCCAAAGGGTGGGGGCAAATTGCCACCCCCCTTTCAATCGCCACCAGTGGTGGTAATCAAAAGTTAAATTGTGCCAACACAGAGGGAATCTTTCGCATTATCCAATCCGTCCCCTCTCCCAGAGCCGAACCCTTCAAACGCTGGCTCGCCAAAGTCGGCTACGAAAGAATTCAAGAAATCGAAGATCCGGAACTAGCTCAAAAAAGAGCCAGAGCTATTTACAAAGCCAAAGGCTATCCAGACGGCTGGATCGAAAAAAGAATGAGATCGATAGCAATTCGAGAAGATCTTACCGAACAGTGGGACATTCACGGAGTCAAACTCCAGAAGGAATACGCTATTCTCACATCCGAAATTTCCCAAGCCGCTTTTGGAGTCACTCCTTCCCAACGCAAAAAGATCAAAGGGCTGGAAAGACAAAACCTCCGGGACCACCTGTCCGATCTCGAACTATTATTCTCCATGCTTGGTGAAGCTTCGACCACTGCAATTACCAAGACCGAACACCCCAAAAACTTTCTTCCGAAATCGAGATCAAGCAAAAAACTGAGATCTGAGAACTGAGAACTGAGATCTATAATACCTTGTGTTCTCCTTCTACCAAAAATATATCTCTCCCTACTATCACACACTAGGCCACGCTCTATTTGGCAATTCCTTTGCCTGTCGCTTCTCCCCTACCTGCTCCGAATATGCCAAAGAATCCTACCGCCTTCATGGTATCATTATCGGGACAAAACTCACTCTCGGCCGTTTTCTCCGCTGTCAACCCTTTAG
>PFUC01000089.1:523-7787 GCA_002789895.1 Candidatus Collierbacteria bacterium CG_4_9_14_3_um_filter_43_16 | reverse complement strand
CTAATAACTAATAACTAAGAACCGACATGCTCGCACCCATCAACTACGTCCTCTATCAAGCTTTGGTATTTTTCTATCGCTTCTTTGGCGGCAATCTCGGTCTCCCCATTATTGCCATCACCCTAATCACCAAATTCATTCTCATTCCCCTCGTTCTTCCCTCCATGAAGTCTGCCAAAAAAATGCAGGAACTCAAGCCGGCTTTAGACAGGCTCAAAGAAAAACACAAGGATAAAAAAGAACTTCAAGTGGCTCAGATGGCTCTCTACAAAGAGCAAGGTATCAACCCTGCCGCCGGCTGCTTACCTCAGATAGTTCAAATTATTATTCTCATTTCCCTTTACCAGGTTTTTATGGAGTTTATCAAACAGCCATCTATCGGAGGACTCCTCGTCAATCCCCACTTCCTATATTTAGATCTCACCAAGCCGGACCACACTTACACAATGCCCATTCTTGCCGGTGTATCTCAGCTAATTTTCTCTCTCATGATGCAGTCAGGTGTCGAATCTCACGTCCAGAACCCAAAACAGAAAGACGAAAAGAAAAAAGAAGAAGATAACCTAGAGATGGCCGCCAGTATGCAGCAACAAATGCTCTATATGATGCCTATAATGACCGTATTAATCTCCTTGAACTTCCAATCCGGGCTTATCCTTTACTGGGTAGTCTCCACCATTTTCTCGATTGTCCAGCAATACTACTTCTCTGGTCTGGGTGGTTTAAGACCCATCCTTCTTAAACTAAGAATTATCAAACAATAATTAACATGGATCAATCAAAGGTAACCGAAATACTTTCCAACGTTTTGACTCAGCTGGAGTTGAACGAGGATCAAATAAAAATAGACGTCTCTGATGAAGACAATATCAATATTCTCCTCACACCGTCAACCGATGCCGCCGGCATCTTTGTGGGGCATCATGGTGAAGGTCTGGCTTCACTTCGTATGATTTTTTCTTTGATGATCTACCAGCGCTTCGGCATCTGGCCCAAACTTCATCTCAATGTTAATGATTACCAGGAACGTCGGGAAGATTCCCTCAAGGAGCTCGCTCAAGATGCCGCTGATCGTGCCGTCTCCCTCCAAAAAGAAATCATTCTCCCAAATCTCAGTTCTTTCGAACGTCGCATTATCCACCTTTTTCTTGAAGAATATAAAGGAATCCGGACTGAATCACGTGGTGAAGCCCCCTACCGACAAATGGTCATCATCCCCACCGCCGAGTAAGATTCCTAATATAGCGATTTAGCATAGGTGATGCATTCTCTGACTAGGGTACAATCTGTTTAGTGTTTTCAACCATTCTTCTCCAACTAATTATCCTCTTTCTTCCTACTCAGCTAGGCCTTCACTTCTGGCCTGAGTTCTCTCGCGCGGCTGGAATTAAAGTAGATTATCTCTCCCCCACCCTTTATTTCATCGACATCCTTATCGCTTCCTTTGTTTTGCTAAATCTCCAATCTGTTGTTGGTTGGCTCAAGCACAATCTCACTCCTGTTCTTATCTTTCTAGTTTTTGCTCTTCTTAATACCTATTTTAGTGTATCGCCTCTGAACTCTCTTTCTTGGTGGACTCATTTAACTCTTTACATTATATTTTTTTTAGTACTTCGTCTGAGAATGGTTAGCTGGGCAAATATCAGAGCTTCCCTGCTCGCTTCTACATTCCTGATTATCATTTTGGAAATTGTCCAGTTCGTTAATCAATCATCAGTTGGGGGAATTTTCTATTGGCTCGGAGAAAGAGCCTTTACTTCTTCAACTCCGGGGCTCGCAAGACTTTACTTTCTTGGAAATAATTTTGTCCGCGCGCCTTCAATCTTTTCCCATCCAAACTCTCTAGCCGGGTATCTGATGATTGTCTACTACCTATTCCATAAGTATAGAGCGCCCCTTTGGCAGAGACTCGTGATATTTCTTGGAATCCTACTGACCTTTTCTAAAGCAGTTCTGTTAGCTTTTCTTCTGATAATTTCTCTTCACGTAAGTCCGGTGTTTCTCATCTGGTTTTTCCTTGTCCTTTCTTTACTTCAACCGTTTGTTACTATGATACCCACAGCTATTCAATTTATCTCTGATCGTATTTTTCTTCTAACTCCAGCCAAAGACATAGTTCTCAGTTCCCCCATATTTGGAGTTGGCCTCGGAGGCTTCATCCCGTCCTTAGTTCATTATCTCCCGGGATCATTTCTCCTATCTGAAAAACTCCAGCCAGTCCACAACCTCCTTCTACTCCTTCTGTCTGAAATTGGCCTTCTGGGTTTCGGAATTCTCCTTCTCCTGATTCGGCTCGATTATAAAAAAAATCGTTATCAGAAAATCCTAGCTTTGATTGCCATCGTCATTATTACAGGGGCCTTTGACCATTATTGGTGGACACTTCCTCAAAATAGACTTATTCTTCTTCTCTCCGGAGCCGTTTTATTGTAGACTATGGCTATGTCAAAAACGGTCGAACTCTTGGAAATCAACACTGATGGCGGCTCACGAGGAAACCCAGGGCCAGCGGCGATTGGAGTCATAGCCAAAAGTGAAGGACGTGTAATTTTTACTCTCTCAGAAAAAATCGGTGAAAATACCAACAATGTCGCTGAATATACAGCTGTACTTCGGGCTCTAGAGAAAATTGCAGCTGAGGGTCTATACACGGAGAAAATACGGTTTGTTCTAGACTCAGAATTAATTGTCAAACAAATCACCGGCCTCTATAAGGTTAAACAAACCCACCTCATGGTGCTTCACCAACAAATTATTGATTTGATCAAAAAATTGCGAGCCATCGGTCAAATAAAATTAATATCCTTTGTTAACATTCTAAGGGATAAAAATAAGGAAGCCGACAGACTTGTAAACGAAGCCCTCGACAGTTAGACCCCCTCAACCTTTCTAAGGAGAAATACGGCTACCAACAAGGGTATTTTTAGACTAATCAGGAATGAGGATAAGTCTAATTGATCCTCTGCCTACATTTTCACATGGACAAGGTAAGAACAACAGAGTGGATAGTTCAGGCTGAAAAGACGCAATCAAACGAAGCTAGAAGTAAAACAAAAAAACGTAAGAACCAAAAAATGTAAAAGTATAGAATCGGAGATCATCTATACTAAATTGATGGACGTAGGAAAAATTAAGATTGCTGTCTGGAGTAACAACTCTTTTGTGGAGAACTCCTTCGTTTGTCAGACAAGCGTTACTGAGATGGATTTTAAAGAGCTCAAAGACACAGCCTCGACACCATATCTCCTTGCCATCATCGACTTAGACCAGAATCTCGCGAATGTGAGTCAAAGTCTCATCGACCTCTATTCGTTGGCGCGAGAAAAAGATCAAAAATTGGCGGTAATTCTACTGCACGGTTCTGAAGTCGACACCGAAAAAAACCTCTACTTTCAAGAACTACTCAGCAAAATGGGGAAGGATATTCCACTTCATCGCCTGGTCATTATCAAAGACCTTTTTCAAGTTAACTTGCTCTACTCTGAAACATATATCGAAAAATATATTTTGGAGGCGATCACAAACAGGAAAATCATCATTTCCGCCAAAGGCGAGAATCTCCTCTTCCCAATATCCTTTTCGGATGTCACTACCTGCCTTAAAAAAATTCTTTTTCTTCAGGGAACTGCCGGCAGAACCTTCTGGGTGCTTGGAGATCCAGTAAACGACCTCGAAATAGCCTACCTCATTAAAAAGAACCTTGAGGATTCCGAAGGAGATGAGTTCGAAATCGATGCCTCTGGAGACAATAAGAAACAATCATTAGATTTAAACGCCTTAGGCAATCAAACAAGGGCCCTCCTCAACTGGGAGCCCAAAGAGGATTTTTCATCAAGTCTTAAAGACGCCGTCCGCCGCCTATCAGAGGACCGAACCTTACTTCTTAGCAAATTTCACCACAACCAAAGACAGAGCCAGTACCCGGCATTAAAATCATTTGAAAAAATTTCCCAAATTCTTTCAAAAGTTATCATCACAATTAAACTCAAAAAGAAAAAAATCAAAAACATCGAAAATAGTAGGCAGCTGCTATACAGCCTTGTGGAGCGGCTGTTAATTTTGATAACCTCGGCCTATTTAGTTCTCACCCTGAGCTTCATTTTATTTACCGCTCTCTCTCTAAGGTACGTCGAAAAGACGTTATTTGACATGCGCGAAAGTAAAGTTGAGTTGTCAGTGAAAGATCTTAACCAATCAAAAATATTTTCCAAAATAGGGAAGAACAGCTATTCTGCCATCTCACCCTTAATTGCACTGGTAGCTAGTGATATACACGAAAAAAACTACAACCTCTATATTTTTCTGGATTACTCACAATCCAGTTTGGCCGGTCTCCAGCAAACCTATCAGCTAGCAGAGAGTATTTATCAGACGCTAGGTAATTCATCGACGGGACAGTTCTATATAGACTCCAGTCTGGCGCTTCGTTCAAACCTTAGCCAAGTTTATGAAAATCTAAATCAAATTGAACTGCTAAGCGGACAGGAGAAACTGCCCAAAATACTTCAAGAAAAAATACAATCTAGTGTAGAGTTTAAAAACCTGAAATTGGTTGAACAACAAATTTCCGATCTTCTAAAAACCGTAGAACTCATTCCGGTATTTCTGGCAGGGGATTCTGCCAAAAATATAATTGTCCTTTTCCAAAACAGCCAGGAAATACGTAGCACTGGAGGTGCCATAGACTACATTTTAGCCCTAGTCCTCGACCAAGGTCGGGTTGTTTCCAAACGGATATACCGTAGTGATGAAATCGATAATTTGGCAGTGGGTGTGATTACAGCACCTCCATTTATCAGACAATTTACTGGCCAAAATGATTGGAAGATGAGAGATCTAAACTATAATCCTGATTTTCCTCAAACCGCCACAAATATCTCTTGGTTAATTGAAAAAACCCTTAAGTTTAAGCCAGATGTGGTTGTAGCTGTAAACGACAAACTCCTCAGTCGTTTACTTGAGGAAGACAAAGGTATTGTGTTACAAGGTCAAAATATCACGGTGGAGTCCTTCCAGACCGAGTTAAACTCTGTATCACCCAGCCCCATATACAGAGACCTTATTGGATACTATCTGGATAGTATCTTTGGCCACACTCGAACTCTCGCTTCTCTTGGAAGGGTAGTTGCTAAACTCTCGGACGAAAATCAATTGTTGTTTTGGTCGTCTGACAACGATATCGAGAAGTCCATCGTCAACCAGCCCTTTGCTGGCGCAGTTTATCCGCATGTCTGTCACGGGGGATTATCAAACTTCCAAACCTGCATAGCTCAAACAATCTACGTCAATGAATCCAATTATTCGCAATTACCATTATCCGACATCCTTGAGCGGAAAACCTTGCATACAATATGGCTCGAGCCAAATATGGTCAGACATGAATACCAAATTCAGTACCAATTCAAGGAGAAAATACCCAGTATAAACCGGGACATTAATGAACTAATTCAAATTTATGCTCCACAAAACACTACCTTAGATCAAGTACAGCTGGACGACAAGAATCTGTCTCTACAATTGGGTACGGTGCAACGGGACAACGACCTGGAAAGGTTTCAATATCCCATCTCTCTATCTCCCAATCAGCCACACAGCCTAATTCTTCGATTTGGTACCCGCTTGATTAACTCGAGTTATCTTCCATATGCCTATTCTCTAACAGAATATCATCAGCCAGGCATTTCCAATCAATATGCTGAGTTAAACATCAATATTCCGAAAACAGCCAGACCTGCAATCATCACTGCTCCTGTAATTACTGGACCAAATAGTTTGAAGTTAGTTTTGCCCGCAAAAACAGCAACCTTTGGTGTCGGTCTGGCGGTTGGAAGTCAGTAACCGAAAGGTTGAGAAGACCGACGTTCTAAGATACAATACCACTCATGAACAAATATATCTTAAAAGCAGAGAAGCGCCTTCTTACAGGCAGTAAAGTCAAGAAACTGCGTCGACAAGGTGTCGTCCCCGCCAACGTTTTTGGCCATACTATCAAGAGTCAAGCCATTCAGGTCTCGGAAGTTGAATTTAATCGTATTTATAAAGACGCTGGAGAAACCAGCCTTATCTGGCTAAAGCTCGAAGGCGAAGACAAAGAGAGACCTACTCTCATTAAAGGATTGACAAACAATCCTATAACCGGTCAGAAATATCATGTGGATTTTCATCAGGTCAACCTTAAAGAAAAAGTATCCGCTAATGTACCGGTAGAGATTATGGGTGATGCTCAAATAGTTAAAGACGGTCTAGCCGTACTTGATATCAACATGCACGAAATCGAAGTCGAAGCCCTACCTACCGACATTCCTGAAAGCATCATTTTTGATATCTCTAACCTCAAGGAAATTGGTGATAGTCTTAAGCTTTCCGATGTCAAACTTCCCATCGAAGTTACCGTCTTGACTGATCTAGATTCTGTCGTCGTCGCTCTAGGCGCTCCTCAAAAAGAAGAAGCTCCTCTTGTTGAAGAAGTTACGGAAGAGGCTGAGGTTACCGGTGCCGTTCCCGTCGAAGGGGAAGCTGCCCCTGAAGGTGAAAAACCACCCGAAGCCCCTAAAGTCGAATAATTTATTCGTCATCGCGATCGTAGCTTAGTTTGTTGATGCCCGAAGGTGTAAATCCACCTTCATGGCTTGACATTCCCTTTTGCCAATCCTATAATACCCAACTGTAAGGCCACTTTAACTAAAGGAGTAAAAATGTCCGTGAATTCTGACAAAAAGTTTCGTTCACAACTCGTGATCTTTCTGATGTCCTTGATAGCCTCAGTCTTTTTGGGTTTCTTTCTATCTCATTGGAGCGTCGTACTCGGAGTTCTGGCCGGGCTGCTTCTCTTCGGTACCGCGATGTATATTGCCGTGAAGAATCCGAACAGTTTCTTCGAAAAGTGGTAAACCGCTCTCCACACACAAAACCGCCTTTAAACGAGGGCGGTTTTTAATTTAAACCACAGCTACCACCTCTCAGAGATAAGTAATTTTTGGTTTGGATTTACCTCTTTCCATACCGCTTCTGTTACAAAGGGGACAAACGGATGAAGCATTACCAGGAATGCTTTGTACCCTTCTTTTAGAACCTCATCACTCAACTTCCCCTGTTTATTTTTTTCAATCTGTTCGTCACAGAACCAGTGCCAAAATTCATTGTAAATATACTCGGCCGCCAGGCCGACCCGGTTATCATCCAATAGTCTCGTCAATTCCTTCTTTACTTCCTCCATCTTCGATTTAAACTCTCGATCCTTCTTTCCTCCGACGCCGTCATTTTC
>PFUC01000089.1:0-505 GCA_002789895.1 Candidatus Collierbacteria bacterium CG_4_9_14_3_um_filter_43_16 | reverse complement strand
TTGAATATATCGTCCCGCATTCCATATCTTGTTGCCAAAGTTTCTCATGCCACGGACTTTATTTTCTCCTGTGTTACTATCCTGTCCTGGCGTAGTGCTCATTACTAGTGCCATTCGCAGAGCATCGGCTCCGTACTTTTCGGTCAAGTCTAGCGGGTTGATAACGTTCCCAATACTCTTGCTCATTTTTCTTCCCTGTTCATCTCTGACCAGTCCGTGCAGGTACACTGTCTTAAACGGAGATTTTTCTGTCATATAGATTCCCAACATCATCATCCTCATCACCCAAAAGGGGAGAATGTCGTAAGCAGTTTCCATCACATTCGTGGGGTAATACGTCTCAAAGTCACCGGGCTTATTAGTTTTTAATGTTACCACCGGCCACTGGCCGGAAGAAAACCAGGTATCAAACGTGTCCGTCTCTTGTACCCACCCCTCGCCCGGACTCGTCTCACTCACCACATAATTCTCTTTCTCTGTCTTGAGTTCTTTTGGCGTGTACCAC
>PFUC01000059.1:36517-36736 GCA_002789895.1 Candidatus Collierbacteria bacterium CG_4_9_14_3_um_filter_43_16 | reverse complement strand
AAGATTTAAAAGCAAGGCGGAAAAAGCAGGCATCCCCTATCAAACTCTTCTAGTTTCGTTGATGAAGCGATTTGTAGAAGGGAAGGTAAAACTAGAAATTTGATGGATTTGAGCGACAGAGGAAAAACGATTGGTGCGTAGAGAGCCGTACGTGTCTAGATGCGGTAAAATAGAGGCATGACATTGTTACCTGGGTTTATTGCGAAATATTTTTGGGGG
>PFUC01000059.1:9709-36489 GCA_002789895.1 Candidatus Collierbacteria bacterium CG_4_9_14_3_um_filter_43_16 | reverse complement strand
AACATAAAAAGTATATTGCCAACACTATCTTGGAAAAAGGAAATGCCAAAGCGGTGAGGTGGCTTACAGGGAAGGTGCCCAAAAAAGAACTAAAAAAGAACCTATCCAAAAATATGAGCCCTAAATCACGTAACTTTTGGCAGCTATACTTCTAACATGAATACCGAAGCACTGGCACTCGACACGAAAAAGTTATTTGCCAAAATGGCAAAAGTTGGCTTACCAGAAAATTTTTATTTGTCGGGAGGAACTGCATTGGCGCTACACCTGGGTCATAGGGAGTCGGTAGATTTGGATTTTTTCTCTCAGGAAGAGTTTGAACCTGAGAAGGTACAGAGATTATTAGAAAAAGAGTTTCAGCTAGAAGAAATCACTATAGATTCAGGAACTCTTAACTGTTATGCCGACAAAATGAAGTTGCAGTTTCTTTTCTACCCTTACAAATTGCTGGAAGACCCTACGGTACTGGAGGGGATAAGTGTTTCTTCGGTTCAAGACATTGCCTGCACGAAGCTGTTAACGATATCGTCCAGAGGATCTAAAAAAGATTTTATTGATCTTTACTTTATTTTTGAGTTATTTTCTTTGCCGGAGTTGTTTGAGTTGCTGAAGAAAAAATACAGTGAACAAGATTATAACTTGCTTCACATTTTGAAGTCACTAGTTTATTTTGATGACGCAGAGGGACAGCCAAGCCCGAGAATGCATAAAGAGGTGAGTTGGATTACCGTAAAGAATGTGATCGGGCAAAATGTAAAAAGTACAGAGATTTTGTAGTAAAAAACCCACCGTTAGGTGGGCTTTTGAAAGCAGTCGAGAAGGAGATTCAGAAGGAATAAGAATGTAGCGGTGGCCAGGGCGACCTGGATGAAGAATGGATGCCCAAGCAATATAATTGTGAAGAGAATTAAAACTGGAGGGAAGAGAACCGCGGGGAAACTGGCGAAATTCAAAATTCCAATGACAGCACCGAAGCCACAGAATAGAGAAAGAGCAAGTGTGTAAACGACTCGCTCCATCTTGGATTTAGCATAATAGTCCACCACCAGCCGAATTCCCCAGATCGTTGTCAGGAGGCCGACCAAAGAAATGCTTCCAAAAACCATGAAGGAAGAGGGAGTCAGAACATCGGCAACGTGATCGATGAAGATTAGGTGCCGAAGTTCAAAGAAGGCGTAGGTGGAGTTCGGGATCAACAGGGCATACGCATACACCCAGAAATAATCCCGGAACTTCATTCCATGCCCGATCTTAGGCATGATCTTCAGCTTTTTGAAGATCAGGGGTAGAATGAACCACACCACCATGACTAAAGTGCCAAGCAATGAGACGATTTGATGTCCTTGAAAGACGCCCACGATGACCTCCTTTGGGTATGGAAATGAGCGACGAAAACGTTATGGGGTATTATAACAAAAGAGAGGGCGTACGAAGCAAGTCCGGTATGAAAAAGACCTGGATTGCCACGCTACGCTCGCAATGACGGAGGGGATGGATTCCCGATCAGGTCGGGAATGACAGATGGAGTGAGATTGCCACGGTTCGGATTACCGAAACTCGCAATGACGGCGAAGGACGGGTGGGAGGTTGACAAGATCTCTTTGATAGTGTAATATATACACTTAGATGAGGATACAAACGTTTACAGTAGTTTCAGGCAATGCAATATGTAATGCGAAGTGTCCGTTTTGTGTCTCGAAAATGACGGGGGTAAAGGAGATTGGGATGAGACCGACGAAGGTGAACTGGATAAACTTTCACAAAGCCTGTCGGATGGCGCAAGTAAATAACATCACCAGCGTATTGTTAACGGGTAAAGGTGAGCCAACATTATTCCCCGATCAAATCACCGATTATCTCCAACACCTCCAGAAATATGACTTTCCGATTCTGGAACTGCAGACAAATGGAATATTGTTTTCGGAGCAGTCAGAAAAATATGACAAATATTTGAAAGAGTGGTATGAGCTGGGCCTATCGATAATCTCGATATCGGTGGTGCATTATGACCCAGAGAAGAATAGAGCAAATTATGTGCCTGGAAAAAAGACTTACCCTGATTTGGGAAAATTAATCGATAAACTACACAAGATTGGATACTCAGTGAGATTTTCGGTGGTCTTGATTAAAGATCACATCGACACACCAAAAGAGGCGCAAAAGATGGTTGAAACAGCCAACAAATGGGGGGTAGAGCAAGTTTCGCTGCGACCAGTGGCGGCACCCGAAGAATCGGAGAGTGAAAAATATAAGGCAGATACACTGAACCTTATGCTAACTGCGAAGAAGATCTCGGATATTAATCGATGGGCGGAGAAGCACGGGAGACTACTACTTTCTTATGGGCACAATTCAAGAATCTTTGACATAGACGGGCAGAATGTGTGCTTGACGGACGCTTTGACGATTAAACCGGGTACAGATGATATTCGGCAGATGATATTCTTTCCGGATGGGCACATTAGATTCGATTGGCAGTACAAAGGGGCGATTATTTTGTAGGTGTGTGGAGTGAGATTGCCACGGTTCGGAGTACCGAAACTCGCAATGACGTTATATTAATTATCAACATCAAATGAAAAGATTAAAGACAATTAGGGCGGTGTACTCCTACTATTTTCCGGAGATACGAAAATTAATTTCGAAGATTACAGCTGATTTTCCGCATGGAGAGTTTTTGAAATCTATTTCACCCGGATTGGATGACTACGAAAAACCGATCACTGAAAAGATGATTAAGTTTTATAAAAAAGACGTCAAGGGATTAGAAGGATTTGGCTATCGTTATCCAACGAGTGGTTCGAGCGAAGGTATCTATCACCTACTATCAAGGATTAAAAAGGACCATCCCGACTCTCCGATTTACACTTTAGAGGGTGAGTACGAAGGCTATCGGGAGTGCGCGGCTGGCCTGGGCCTAACCGTGCAGGAAGTTAAGGAGGATATAGAGGTGATTAAGGCGTTGATGCCCGGGTATTGGTTTATATCAAACCCATCGGGCAGAGATGGCAATATTTTACCGGACTCTTTAATCAATCAAATTGCTGATTTGGGGAACAAAGTAGTTGTGGATATGGCATATCTAGGGTTAACCAAGAAACACAGGTTTGACATGACACACCCCAATATCATCGCGGTGCTGACTTCTATGAGCAAACCATTTGGATTGTTTTACTACAGAGTTGGTTTTACCTTTAGTCGGGGGCCGGTCCAGACGCTATATGGAACAAAGTGGTTTAAGAATATTCTGTCACTGATTATCGCCGAAAAAGTTTTTGATAAGTTTACATCAGATTATATTTATAAAAAATATGCGCCTGTACAGAAAGAGATACTAGATCAAATACAGAAAGAGACAGGAATAGAACTGAGACGAAGTGATGTTTTGATTCTGGCCCATCTGACCGAAAAAGATTTTGAAAAACTGACCGATGAACAAAAAGAAATTGTGGCATCATACAAACGAGGTCCCGGATATCGCTTCTGCCTAACTCAATATTTTTTGGAGAGGGAGACTTAAAAGGCCGCCCTTCGGGCGGCCTGCAATTTAGACTCCTAATCTTCTCGGTTGATTTCGACAAATTGATCGACGATTTTGTCGGGCAGATCTTCGACGCCTTCCTGGATGGCTTCTACCTTATTGGGCAGAGAAAGTATGGCAAGAGCCGCATCACGAATAAGGCAGGTTCTGAGTCTGGCGTTGAAAAATACGCAAGTGGCTTTACATATCCCATTTACGAGTGGACAGAAATTGGGCATCAATAGCCTCCGTTAAAGTGCGAGATTTATGGGATATTGTAGCACTAATAGGATGGGGAGGGGTCGAGGGTGGAGACCAATGAGGAGTCTCCTCGGGGAAAGACTACCAGCGGAAGTGGGCGAAGGCCTTGTTGGCTTCAGCCATTTTGTGCGTGTCTAACTTCTTCTTGATGGCGGCGCCGGCGTTTTCGTGAGCTTCAACGATCTCGGCGGCGAGCTTGTCAGCCAAAGTACGGTAAGGGTTAGCACCTCGAGCTTTGGCGGCGTTAATCAACCAGCGAATGGCGAGGGAATCACGACGATTAGGACGGATAGGGGTAGGGACTTGATATGAAGCACCTCCGACACGACGCGAACGAACCTCGATCGTCGGCTTGATGTTATCAAGGGAGGCATTTAAATATTCAAGACCATCCTGCTTGGTCTGTTCGGCAACAATCTCGATGGCGCGATAAACTTGTTTGGCTGCCACGGACTTGCGACCATCGGACATGACGACGTTGATAAGCTTACTTACTAAAGCGTCTCCGTAAACCGGATCGAATAGGATTTTTTTGGCTGGGGTTTTCTTACTTCTCATTTTTGTTTTTTATTTGTATGGATCTCCGCCTTCGCGAGGATGACACGTACGTCATTTTTTGGCTGCTGAGGGACGCTTACTGCCATATTTACTACGGCTAGTGCGGCGTTTTTCGATACCACCGGTATCGAGCATGCCTCGGACAATGTGATACTTGACACCCGGGAGATCGCGAACACGACCACCGCGGATAAGGACGATACTGTGCTCAGCCAAGTTGTGACCTTCACCCATGATGTAGGCGGTCACCTCCTGCTTGTTACTAAGACGCACGCGGGCAATCTTACGAAGCGCGGAGTTAGGCTTCTTGGGTGTCATGGTCTTTACCTGTAAACAGACGCCGGCCTTCTGAGGACTTTGGGTAGCCACCATACGACGCTTAACCGAGTTAAAGCTTTTGCGAAGAGCAGTGGTTTTGATTTTACGGACACTATTGATGCGACCGTGTTTAATTAGTTGATTGGTTGTAGGCATAGTTAGCTTGTGTATTTTATCAGATATTCTCGATTCTGGCACGCAGTTTGCTCGTAGGAACCAACCGACCAATAATAACATTTTCTTTCATGCCGACTAAATGATCAATCTTGCCTTGGGTAGCGGCGTCGGTCAAAACACTGGTGGTATCCTGGAAGGACGCGGCAGACAACCACGAGTCGGTGTGAAGGGCGGCGCGAATAGTTCCGAGAATCAGGTTGGTAGCGGTTGCAGGCTCTCCACCTTGAGCAATGATCGCTTCGTTAGCCATTTCATAACTACCACGACTAATAACATCTCCGGCAACTAAACTGGTGTCTCCGAGTGAGTCAATCCGGACGTAGTCACACATCTTGCGGACAATGACTTCAAAATGTTTGTCGTGAATACCAATGCCTTGAGATTCGTAGATGGCTTGAATTTCGCCAATAAGGTAGTTCTGAGCGGCTCTAAGTCCTTTGATTTTGAGAAGCTCTTTAATATCCACGCTTCCGGCTGCCAGCTGATTCCCAACGGCAATCATCTCTGCATCTTCTATTTTAAGTGGCATTGCCAAAGGAATTAGATACTCTTTACGATCTTCTTTCTTGCCTGAAGGAGTAACCGTGACGAGATTGCCATTGTCGGTTTCGACAATTTTAACCTTACCGGAAACCTCGGAAATAGGGGCAACCAATTTGGGTTGACGGACTTCAAAAAGTTCGGTAACACGGGGAAGACCTTGAGTAACGTCGACACCGGCTACACCTCCGGAGTGCTTGGTACGCATGGTAAGCTGGGTTCCGGGTTCTCCAATAGACTGGGCGGCAATGACACCGGCTGGGTCACCGATAACGGCGGCCGAATTATTAGCCAGATTGTTTCCGTAACATTTGACGCAAAGGCCAAAACGCATTTTGCAGGTAAGAGGGGAACGGACTTCTACTTCTTTGACACCAGACTTGGTGATTTTGGCGGCGATTTCTTCAGTGATCATTTCACCAGCGTCGGCAAGCATTTTGTGGGTTTCGGGCGAAATAACTTTTTTGGCAGCGAATCTGGAATTAATACGTTTTTCGAAAATCTTGCCCCGATTATCATCAACAGAAATAGTGACGAATTCGTCGGTGCCGCAATCTTCGGCGCGAATGATGGCATCATGACTGACATCGACTAAGCGACGGGTAAGATAACCGGCGTCGGCGGTACGAAGAGCAGTATCAGTCAGACCCTTTCTAGAACTGCGAATAGAGGAAACGTATTCAAAAATGTTTAGACCTTCACGGAAGTTTCCTTTGGTAGGAAGTTCAATCAAGTTTCCAAGAGGATCGGCACCGACACCACGCATCGCCGAAAGCTGTTTGATGGTGTTTTGGGTAATACGACCCATACCGGTATCAATAATCAAGCGGACAGGGTTATCTTCAGAGAATTCTTGCCAGGTTTTTTCGGCGAGATCATCGGCGGTATCCATCCACATTTGAATGGTGATCTTGCGTCTTTCTTCGTTGGTTATTAAGCCATTGTTGTAGTTTTCTTCGATCTCTTTGGCCTTTTGGTTACCCTCTTCAATGATCACGTCTTTTCCCGAATACATTTCGTTATCGGAAATGGCGAAGGAGAGACCGGAAATGGTGGAGTAAGCAAAACCAATATTTTTTACACCATCAATCAGTCTAACAACACGTTTGATATCGATCTCTTTAATAGCCCGATGGAATATGGAAGATATTTCTTTGCGGGGAAGATTGTGGTTGATGAAAGCCCACTCTTTAGGAAGAATTCGATTGAAGATAATGCGGCCGACGGTGGTCTCCGTAAGTTCGGACTTACCGGCGATTAAGCGAACTTTGATTGGTTGACGAGGATTCAAAACTCCCGTCTCGTAGGCGGTAATGGCCTCGGTAGGAGAGGAGAAAGGCATCGCGTAAGGAGCCAGTTTTGTATCGATCGAAGTAAGATAATAAACACCAATGGCCATTTCTTTGGAGTCAGGAATAGAAACTGGGTTACCAGCGGAAGGTTTGACAAGATTGTATTGAGGAAGCATGTGTTTTTTGGCTTCCATGATAGCTTTTTTGGTCAGAGGTACATGAACGGCCATTTGATCTCCATCGAAGTCAGCGTTGAAACCACCACAAACTACCGGATGCAAACGAATAGCGGCTCCATCGACCAATACCGGCCAGAAAGCTTGAATTGAAAGTTTGTGAAGTGTGGGAGCACGGTTTAAGAGGACCGGGTGTTTTTTGGTAATTTTTTCAAGTATGTCGAAGACTTCCGGTTGTCTTTTTTCGATGATGACTTTGGCGGCTTTAACATTGGGAGCCATATCTTGTTTGATCAACTCATGAAGAACAAACGGCTTGAACATTTCCAAGGCCATGTCTTTCGGAAGTCCGCATTGATTAAGTTTTAGCTCTGGGCCAACAACGATGACACTACGACCGGAGTAATCGACACGCTTTCCAAGAAGATTTTGACGGAAACGGCCTTGTTTACCACGAAGCATGTCGGACAACGATTTGAGTGTTTTGCCGGTACGTGATCGGCGGGTGGAACGAGCTTGAGAAGAGTCAATCAAGGAGTCAACGGCTTCCTGAAGCATACGCTTTTCGTTTCTTAAAATAATCTCGGGGGCGCCAAGATCAATTAGATGTTTGAGACGGTTGTTGCGATTGATGACTCGACGATAGAGGTCGTTTAAGTCTGAAGCGGCAAAGCGGCCACCTGAAAGCTGAACCATAGGACGGAGATCAGGAGGAATAACGGGGAGTGTCTGAACAATCATCCATTCCGGTTTGATTTTAGAATCAGTTAAACCGCGAACAACCTGAAGCCGTTTAGTGGCTCTGAGCTTCTTGGCTTCCGAAGGACTATTGAGATCTTCTTTGAGTTTGGCAGCAAGTTCTTCGAGATTAACTTTTTTAAGAGCATCAAGAAGAGCTTCCGAACCCATACCCGCCTCAAGCCAATCAACAAGCCTGTATTCTTCAAGCTTGGCAAATTCAGAATCGGAAACCAAAGAGTTGATTTGAATTCTTTCTATCAGTGCTCCAAGCTTGTTGTAAATTTCTTCGGTAAAAGTAAGCTCTACCACCATCTGTTCACGAAGCGAGGCTACCTTCTGTTTGTATTGAACCTTGAGATCCTCCGTTTTAAGCTCTAATTCGTCCTTAACTTTAATTTTCTTTTTTAATTCGGAAACTTCTTTTTCACCCTGAACTTTTATATCTTCAATTTGTTTGTCAAAATTGGAGTGGACTTCGATAAGCTTGGCCTCTTTTTGAGTTTCGATACTCTTCAAGGCGTCTTCACGTCCTGCTTCGTTAACCGACATAATAAGGAACTTACTGAAATAAATGACTGAGGTTAATGCCTTTGGAGAGATGTCCAGAAGAAGTGAAAGTTTACTGGGAGCTCCTTTGAAGAACCAAACGTGGGCAACCGGTGCGGAAAGCTCGATGTGACCCATCCGTTCACGGCGGACACGGCTAAGAGTAACTTCGACACCACATTTATCACAAACAATGCCTTTAAAACGGACTCGTTTGTATTTTCCACAGTAGCATTCCCAATCTTTGGTGGGTCCAAAAATTCGTTCGCAAAAAAGCCCATCCTTTTCGGGTTTTTGGGTTCGGTAATTAATAGTTTCCGGCTTGGTGACGAGACCATAAGACCAACTACGAATATCTTCGGGGCTAGCGAGTCTGATCTGCAAACCTGAGAAATCGACAATGTTATTCATGTTTTAGTTTATTTAGGTTTACTTTAATTACTGATTTTCTAAATCCGGGTTCGGATCTCCCGCTTCGGCCGATTCCTCACTTACTTCTTCGATTGGCTCACCATTTTCATCCTCTTCTTCGAAAGTTGAGGCCTTGAGCTCGTCGGACATAGAGGTAGCCTCGTCAATAACAGCGGCTATTTCCGGTTTGACCGGCATAATTTCTTCGACGGCGGCTACGACCTGACCAGTAGGAACGACAGCGAGACAGAGAGAGTTGAGCTCTTTAACCAAGACCTTAAAGGATTCAGGAATCGAAGACATGGGAATGGTTTCACCCTTAACGATAGCCTCGAAAGCTTTGGAGCGACCAACAACGTCATCGGACTTTAAGGTTAACATCTCCTGGAGCGAGTAAGCGGCCTTGTGAGCTTCGAGAGCCCAAACTTCCATTTCTCCCAAACGCTGTCCACCCATCTGAGCCTTACCCCCAAGAGGTTGCTGGGTGACCAAGGAGTAAGGTCCAATCGAACGCGCGTGAGTCTTATCCTCAACCATGTGGTTGAGCTTGATAATATAGCCAACACCAACGGCGGTTTCTTGAGCAAAAGGTTCTCCTGTGCGTCCATCGTAAAGCTGAGACTTGCCGGTGATTGGCAAGCCGGCTTCTTTGAGGACGTCGGTAATTTGAGATTCAGAAACTTTTTCGAAGACCGGAACGGAAAAACGTCTGTCCAGCTGTTCACCTGCAAAAGCCAATTGGGCTTCCAATAATTGCCCCAGATTCATACGAGCGAGAACAGAAAGAGGAGAAATAATGATATCTACCGGACGGCCATCGGCGAGATGGGGCATATCGGCGTCAGAAACAATTTTACTGATGACACCCTTGTTCCCGTGTCTTCCAGCCACTTTATCACCAACGGTTATTTTTCTAAGCTGAGCAACTTTAATTTTTATTTGAGTAATGACTCCGGCATCCAGCTCATCTCCTTCTTCACGACTGAGAGCTCTCACGGAAACGACAACACCCTGCTCGCCATGAGGCATACGAAGTGAAGTGTCACGAACTTCACGGGCTTTTTCGCCAAAAATGGCTCTTAGAAGTCTTTCTTCGGCAGTTAATTCGGTTTCTCCTTTGGGGGCAATTTTTCCAATCAAAATGTCATTGGGTCCAACGACGGAACCGATAGCAATAATTCCATCTTGGCCAAGATTTCTGAGATCAACTTCGGCAACGTTGGGGATGTCTCGAGTTAATTCTTCGGCACCCAACTTGGTATCCATAACATCGCAACTGTATTCATGAATGTGAATTGATGAGAGTAGATCTTCTCGAACACAACGATCGGAAACGACAATAGCATCTTCATAACCCAAACCCTCGAAAGCGGCATAGGCAATTAAGAGATTCTGGCCTAAGGCGAGTTCGCCGTTTTCGGAAGCTGGGCCGTTGATAATGACATCTCCTTTTTTGATTTTGTCACCGACGGCGACTAATGGATGTTGATTATAACAAGTATCCTGAGAAGAATTGTGATATTTGCGAAGATTGTAGGTAACAATATCTTTGTGAAGTTCGACAAAACCATAATCGTAAGATGAAATCTCGGTGACGGCCTTGGTGGTGTCTTTGGCTGACAACTTAAGACTAATATGATTACCGTCTACCGAAAGAACTTCGCCATCGAAAGCAGAGGAAACTACCCAACCCATACCCCTGGCGGTGATTTCTTCCATACCAGTTCCCACAATGGGGGCGGTGGGTTTTACTAACGGAAGAGCCTGGGTCAGATGGTGGGTTCCCATGAGGGCACGGGTACCTTCATCCTGCTGAATAAAGGGAATAAGGGCAGCAGAGGTACCGACAACCTGTCTGGGAATAACGTCAATATACTGCACTTTATCAATGTCTGCCTCAATGAATTTGCCTCCAAAACGGACAGGCACCCACTTCTGGGTAATATAGTCGCCTTTGCGTTCGATTCCAGCATGCGTAATATAAGCATCTTCCTCATCATCGGCCGCTAAGTAAACAACTTCTGCACCAATTTTGAAGGTAGTATTGCCAGCTTTTTCAACTTTATTGACTTTGAGATATGGAGCTTCGAGAAAACCGTAAGGATTGATGCGGGAGTAAAGAGCCAAGTACGTCACAAGACCGATATTCGGACCTTCGGGAGAACGAACCGGACAAATACGAGAATATTGGGAAGAGTGAATATCACGCATGGAGAAAGAAGCTCTTTCACGGGTGATACCTCCCGGTCCCATAACTGAAATACGTCTCAGATTGTCAACTTCGGAAAGGGGGTTGACCTGATCCAAGATGGAACTAAGTCTATTACGACGGAAGAATTCGGTGATGGCGGAGATAATTGGACGAGGATTGACAAAAGCGGCCGGAGTGGGAAGCTCGTCTGGCTTGGCGAGAGACATCTTCTCTTTGATGGAACGCTCGAGTCTTAGGAGTCCTGCTTTGAAGGAAGTCTGATTAACCAGTTCTCCGACACAACGAAGACGGCGGTTAGCCAAATGGTCGATATCATCTACCTTACCCTGGCCATTTTGAAGACCAATCAAATATTTGATAGAACCAATAAAGTCATCGTTACTAAGAGTGATGTGTTGCTTGTCGACAGGGGTGTTGATACCCAGTTTACGGTTCATCTTGTAACGACCAACCAAGCCAAGATTGTAACGCCTGGGATCAAAGAACATTTGGTGGAGGAGAGCTTTGGCATTTTCCAAAACGGCGGGCTCTCCGGGTCGCACTTTTTGGTAGAAATCCAGGATCGCTTCTTCAGTATTGGTACTGTTATCTTTTAAGAGAGTGGTGGCGATGTAACGATGTTCTTTGTCGGTATCTACACCGGCAAAAAGGGCCAGAATTTCCTCATTGGTTGAGTAGCCTAAAGCACGAATAAGGGTGGTAGCGGAAACTTTGCGGTGCCGATCAATGCGGACTGAAATATAGTCATTTCGAGAAACAATAAACTCAAGCCAGGAACCACGCATGGGTCGTACCTCAGCCTGATGCATAGCTCGACCGGAATGAGGATCAAATTCGCGGGTAAAGTAGGCACCCGGGGAGCGAACGAGCTGGTTAACGACAACACGCTCGACACCATTGATAACAAAGGTACCGATGGAGGTCATCATGGGGATATCCCCAAGGAAAATTTCTTGCTGTTGAGTGGCTTTGGTGTGAAGATTCGTCAACTTGACGGTAGCCCAGAGAGGAGATTCGAAGGTGACACCTTTTTCGATAGCCTGCTTAGGAGAAAACTTGGGAAGGCCAACGCGGTTACTTAAAAATTCAAATTCAAAGACCTTACCAGTAAAGTCTTTGATGGGATTTAGTTCGAGTAATGATTCACGGATGCCTTCTTCGAGAAATTGTTTGTAGGAATCTAGCTGGGCTTGAGCCAAGTTGGACTCTGGTAACTTTGAGGCTATGTTACCCCAATTTTCGCGTTTTTTTTGTTTAATCATCCGGATTTTTTTGGATTTAGGCAGGAGTAAATAACAATGGACAACATACAAAAACCTGACTGGCAAAAAGCCCAGCCAAGTTTGGAGCAGTGTAGGTAGTATAAGGCTGAATTAGCTTGCTGTCAACACGGAGGTGTGGTGCCGCGATAATGCAAAGGGGGAAGATCCCGCCGTCTCAGGCGGGTTTTATGTTATTTACAATCCTTTTTTAGGTAGGTGCAGATGTTTTGATTGTGTTGTGGTAAGGTATCAGCAAAATGGATTTTGCCGGCTGAATCGTGAAGATAGTAGAAAGCAGTGCCGATTACTGGATGGGCCGCAGCCGAGAGGGCCTCTTTGCCGGGATTAGCGATGGGGGTGGGTGGGAGACCAGGGTTTAGGTAAGTATTGTAAGCCGAAATGGTTTTTAGATCCTCTCTGGTCAGGTTTTTCTTCCACCAGTCACAGTCAATTTGTTTACAGCGGACAGACCCCAATGCATATTGAATAGTGGCGTCAATCTGCAAAGCCATACCGATCTTTAATCTTTTGGTAATGACTCCAGCCACCAGAGGCATTTCTTCGAGGGAAGCGGCTTCTCTTTCCAGAAGAGAGGCAAGAATTAGTGTACGGGGGAGATCCTCTGTGGAAATATTTAAATCGCTGACAACATCGTTAAAGCGACCAGTAAGCCGTTTGACAATATCCGAGGCCGAAGCCTCCGGAATAAAGTCGTAGGTGTCCGGGAAAAGATGACCCTCCAGATTATGAATTTGGCGGGCAAAATCGGTTGGGCTGAAGCGATTGTTTTTTACCTGACTGAAGTTTTTTTCGAGAATGAAGTTTATCTCTTCGGCCCGGAGACCTTCGGGAATAGTGATTCGAATTTGGCGAGCATATGCGTGAGTAAGAGCCTCCGCTAACTCTGTTGCATTCATGGCAGGTGAAAGTTTGAAGAGACCGGCTTGAATTTTGTTGGCAACACCTAAGCGAATAACGGTGATCTTGAAACCGACTCGAGAACGGATTAAACGGGCACCACTGAGGTCGTTGGCTATACGATCAACTCCCATACCCGGCTTGACTTCGAAATCGACAATCGGTGATTCCGATCTGGTAACCGGCTGGACAGACTGAAAATACCACGCAAAAAACAAGATGGTAAGTAGGGTTAAAGCGGTGAAAAATCGCTTAAGCATAAATTTTTATATTTCGCTCAGAAGAGCTCGGCGATAGGTGTTTGTCTTGGGGTTGTAAACAAAAACACGGCCACATTTGCAGGTGACCTGATCGCAGTCTTTCACCTTAGTGGAAGGTTTACTTTGGCCATCGGTTAAGGTGGTACCACAACCGACACAAACGCCTCGAGAGAGAAGCCAGGCTTGTACTGGAGCAATAATATTTTTGAACATAACCTGATTATATCAGGGCTCGTAATGGGTCAATTTGTTCTGGTGGAAAGGATACTGCTAGTTTGGAAAGATAGTTTTGCAAAGTCCAGTTGGCCACCTCAGTAAATAGAGCGTTTACGTCTATTCCAGCATCTTTCATCTTTTCGGTTGCATAGGCAAGACTGGTTTCTACGTCGCTTTTGGTCGCGGGATTATGACTGGCCAAGTCCTCTAAAAGCGTTTTGTTCTTTGGGTCCGCCGCGATTTTACTTATCAAGTCTAGATTTATGCTGGCTAACAAGTCAGCCTTTACCCCATCTGTTCCTTCTGTAAAATCGAGAGCTGAATGAATGCTATCTAGTTTTTGGAGAAAAGTTTGGAGTGGGTTCATATTATTGTTGTGATGTATTTGCAGTTTTTGTTGATCTAACCTTGAATTCTTCCTTGAATAGGACGTAGCTGGCTCCAAGCTCTAATGCAGCAATGGCAGAGCTTGTTATCATGCCAGCCGTTTGGACAAATTCATTTCCCCCAGAAAGTGCGGGTAGTGTTGCCGCCCAGGCGTAAAAGACTGATTGTGTGCCAGCAACGATCAAGGCCCAGCCCAGTGGATTTCTGATATCTATCTTTTTTGCTTCTTGAAGAAAACCCAAGGCTCGACGTTTCGCGTTTTCTAATAGCTCACCAGCCGCTTTAATAAATTTCTCGGTGTTATCCACCCGCATTTCCTGTTCCGTTTTCTCCACGGGTGTTTCTGAAGCTGATTCTGACATCGTATCAACTGGAGTCTGATGGCTTTCACTCGCCGGTTCTTGGGTGGTGGATGCTGGCGGAGAGGGTTCTTCCATAGCGACATTGATAGCATCCATGACAGCAGGCGGGACTTCACCCCTAAGCGCAGCTAATTCGGCAGTGACGGCTGCCTTTTTTGCTGCCTCAAAAACCTCGTCTTCAACTTTCCACCTCTCTTCCATGGTCACTATGGCCGACTCAATGGCTGTTTTGACTTCTTCAGTGTTAGCTTTTTCTAAGGCGGTTTTAAAACCGACTGAAATCTCTTCTCTCGTTGGATTGGGGACCTGTATTTTTTCCATATCCATAAAATAATCGTATACTGGGGGGGTATAAATAGCAAGAGAGGTTTAGAGGGAGTCGAGGTAGTCTTGGAGAATGAGGGCGGCGGCGGTTTGATGCTCTTCTTTTTTTCGTCTTAGCAAGGTTTTACCTTGTGTTTTCATGACATTTCTGGCAGTGTGAGAGCTGAGATCTTCCCTGAAAAAGATAATCTCTTTGGGAAAAACGTCGTAAATCTTTTCACTTAAATCCGTAGCAAAATTGACGATGGGTCCAAACTCCGGCACACCCATGACAATTTTGTCAGGGTTATATTTCGATAAATAAGGTAATAGCTTGGTGACCAATTGGTTGACATCTTTTTCGTAGATAGTGGCGACTGGTGTAGCAAGAACCCCCTCTTCGGAGATAGCGATGCCGGTGTGGGCCGCGCCTGGGTCAAGACAAAGAATGGACATAAGAGTATTATAGTGGAAGGAGATGGATCCCGGATCAAGTCCGGGATGACTCGCTGTTGTGAATGCGAGTCAGTTGTTGATGAGAGTGCCTTCGACCACCAGGCGACGGAGAGTGGTACCGGGTGGAACGCAGGTAATAATTTTGAGTTTTTTGTCGGAGTAGTCCTGGCTGAGGACCCATAATTCGTTGGGCTTCACCTCGAAAGTCTTGGTAATACGATAGGTGTACTCGATGCCGTCGTAAGTAATAAAAACATCGGAGCCAACTTTAACTTTTGGTAGAGTAGAAAAGATGGTGGTATATTTTTTGGGATCAAAGAACTGGGGCAGGGTGGAGTGGCCGAAGATGACCGGAGAACCCATTTGGCCTGGAAGAGCGGTCTGGGGGTACTGCACCAGATGCTTAGTCAAATCTTCGTCTCGGATGGCGACCTGGGCGTTGATGATTCCGAGTGAGGGAATAGAAAGAGTGTATGAATCTGGAGAGCTATCTTCTGAGGAACTATCTGTTGAAGGGGTGTTTGTAGAAAAAAATTCGTTTTGAATGCTTCCTGGGAACCAGTTACTGGCTTTTGTATAATCTAAACCGTTGATGATCACGGGGGAAGAACTATTTTCCGCCTTTGATTGATAATAAGCCGGGGAAAGTAAACCGGAATCAGAAGAGCTAAAAAGTTTGATGTCCCTGAACTGATAACTGACTACGGGATAAGCAACACCGGCGAGAATCCCCAACCCCAAAGCAGACACTAAGGTCGGAAGAGTCTTTAGGTAATGGGGGATGCGCCTGCCAGGATGGGGATTGTCCGGAGTAGCCTTGCGATAACTGTATAACATTATCAGTTGCTAACCAGGTCGAAAGTAATATTCCGAAGGGGCAGAATCTTGGTGATTAAAGGAATAGGAGGAAATATTTTTATATTCAGACCGGTAAAGCCGGGAATGGGTTCAAAAAAGTGGCGAATTCTGGAAACGAGTTTTCCTTTAATAAAATCGGCCATTTTTTGCTCGTCTATTTGCGGATAAAGAGTGGTCGCGATAATAACTTTTGATTGGTACTGGCCATCGGTTTTGGCGGGATTGTCTAGGCTCACGATAGTTGTTTCCTTTTTGGTAAATGAGCCGGCTGGGATTTGGCTTTGAATCTCCCCCATGGCTAGGCTGTAGAGATTATCCTCGGAGTAAACAAGAGCATCAAGAGAACCTTCCAAAATTAAACTCACCGTCGTGGCCTCTTCGGAAAGGTTGTGGTCGAACTCCTTTTTGGTAAATTGGATATCGGAAAAAGGCAGAGTTTTGAATCCCGGATTGGCCGCTTGCAAATCAGTTTGAACTTTGGTTTTTATTTTTTCGGTGGCGATGGACAAAAGTTTATCCTGGTCGGCTTTAGAAACGGCGTTTACGGTGCGAGAAGTGCCTCCGGCAAAGTCCGCTTCGGAAACAGCCGCCGTACTTGATTTGAGATAGTCCCCAACACTAAAAACAGTTCCTTTAAGTAAATTATATTCAGCTCCGATTTTCACAGCATTAACTTTGACACCTGCAGCTTTCGTGTTATCAAGCGCACTGGCAGAAGCGATGGTGACATCGTCCTGTAGAACAAAGGTATATTTACCGGTATCATTTTTTACTGTAGATCCTGATTTTAAAACAATTGGCACGGACGTTTTGTTTGCAATGGTGACGGTGCCAGTAGCTTTATCACCGACGGTTGCCGTGCCGGTCGTGGAGATTGATTCTTGCGCGGAACCGGTAAATGTTTTTTTGGAAGCAATTAGAGTAGGAATGCCTGGCAGAGTAGTTTCGGTAATGGCTATTCCCAGCTGTTTATTTATTTTTTGCGGATCAAAGTGAATCGTAAGCTGAGCTTGACCAAAAAAGAGGTAGACGAGGAAGCCGAGAGCGATAATGACGGGAACTGTAAGCAAAAAAAGATAACTTAAATGAGGTAGGCGGAGAGATTTGAAATGAGGAAGGACTGGAAGAACAAAATTAAGATGGGGGAGGTTTTTGGGAGGAAGGTCGGCCTCATCACTGGAAAAGGCATATTCTGGTTCGTCGTCGGAGACGACTTCCGGTATCGGCGGGGCTACGGGAATAACGGTTGGAGCAGGTGTTTCTTCGTAGGTAAAGCCCAGCTCTTCCATAGATGAAGGTGCTTCTACGGGTATTACCAGGTTTGAATCATCAATTGCGGTCGGGTTGGCGGCGGATTCATCTTCGATAACCTCCATTCCCAAAAACTGAACGGCTTCAACCCCGCCAGTAAGAGCAATTGACTTAATGGAAAAGTCAATCGGCAGGACCTCAACTTTCGGAATATGTTTGAAGGGTAGGCGATCTGTCCATGGAAAGGCGGTGATTTGCTGTGACTCTTCTTCAAGACTATTACCATTCGTCAGAATAAATCTGGCTGGGTAGTTCGGGAGGTCCATCCTCGTCAAACCCTCCTCAACGTCATGAGCCAGGTCCCCGGAGCGAGCGGCTTCTTCTGTTTGTTTAACTTCGCCAAGATAAACGTAGGAAACGGCAACTTTGGAAGTATAGACTTCCAGGAGAATCACTGTCGGTGGCATACCCTCTCTCTTCTTTAAATAATGGGCCACGGCACGATTGGTAGTGACGACTCCAATCGGATCAAGACCTAGCTCTTTACACAGATGGGTAATTAATTTTGTTTTAGTGGCATGAATTTTGTCTTGCTCCATCCATGAATCAGGCAAACCAAAAATAACTCTTTTGGGCTCACCTTTAATTACTTTGATGGCTTGATCCAAAGAAGAGTCGACACCGTTGATCAGGGATTCTTCGTCCGTCCACGATTCGTAAGATCCGACGTTGACGATTTCCGGCTGACCTTCAAGAATTTCCCAGAGAGCCGTCTTGATGAGGGATTCGTGAATTTCTACAGCCAGGAAATATTCCGGCTCGGGGACTTTTGATTTATTGCCAAATAAGTTGACTAGGTTCACACAGTTGCCTTGTCAAACAAATTGTAAATAGAGACGGCGCGTTCCGGCTCCAAGGGATTCTTGTTTGACTATATTTATCTTAGCAAGTTCTGCCAGACTTTCCACATGTGGTCCACCACAAAGCTCTTTGGAAAAGAAACTTTTCTTATTGCCTATGGTATAAACGGTGACCTGATCGGGGTATTTTTGACCAAAAAAAGCAAGAGCGCCTTGAGCCAAAGCCTTTTCTTTGGGGAGTTCTACTTTGGTAACGGTAAGTTTTTCGGAAATTTTTTGATTAATTAAATCTTGAACCGCTTTGATTTGGATGTCGGATAACTTTTCCGGGTGAGAAAAGTCAAATCTTAATCTTTCGGAGGTGATATTACTGCCCTTTTGTTGGACGTGAGTGCCCAATATCTGTCGGAGAGCGGCGTGCAACAGATGGGTAGCGGTGTGATAGGCGGTAACGACATCAGAGTGATCGGCCAAGCCGCCCTTGAACATACCGGCAGAGGCAGTACGACTGAGTTCTTTGTGTTTTTCAAATTCTTTTTGAAACTCTTGAATATCCACTTGTTTACCCATTTGGGAGAGAATTTCGGCAGTAACTTCGAGCGGGAAACCATAATTTTGATAAAGGTCAAAGGCAAATTTGCCATCGACTTGGGGATTTTTTTGGAGTTCTTTCAGACCTCTATCTAAAGAGTGGCTAAACTTAGAGATTTCGACCGTGATAGTGTTTTGAATCAAGGGGTAATCTTCAAAATTAAAATAGAGATCTCCATAAAACTGAGTAATCACCCGGACGATATTCGGAAGTTTGACGATGGATTCACGATTGTCGGTTAAAAAGTAGAGTTTAATAGCGGCGCGGCGGAGGAGACGACGAAGAACGTAACCTTGGCCTTTGTTACTCGGAAAAATGCCGTCTTTGATGAGAAAAGAAGCGGCCGTAAGGTGATCGGCAATGACGCGCATGGACGGACGATGCTCTTCTTGTGAGTATGAATGTCCGGAGATGTTTTCGATCTCTTCGATTACCAGCGCAAGAGAAGAAATATTAAACATGTCCGGATCGTCTCGGACAGCGGCTTCGAGACGGGTGAGGCCCCCGCCGAAATCAATATTTTTTTGAGGAAGTTCTTTGAGGGTACCATCGGCCTGTTTGACATACTGCATAAAAACGTTGTTTCCGATCTCTACAAAACGACCACAGTCGCAGTTGATGTGACAGGGCTCATTTTTCCACTGGGAATTTTCGTGGAGCTTCCGTTCCATACCAAAATCAAAGAATACTTCACTATCCGGCCCTCCCGGTTCACCTGTGGGCATTTGATCTGGGGTCCCGGCGCGAGACCACCAGTTTTTTTTGGCTGGGTAA
The DNA here is from genome assembly GCA_002789895.1 of Candidatus Collierbacteria bacterium CG_4_9_14_3_um_filter_43_16. Classification (GTDB taxonomy): domain Bacteria; phylum Patescibacteriota; class Microgenomatia; order UBA1400; family MFAQ01; genus UBA10133. Next base: position 17,238 of record PFUC01000059.1, on the reverse strand, counting down.
GGAAAAATACGCTGGCCTTCTTTGGCTTGAATGCCGACTTTGGCAAAGAGATTTTTCCAAATCATAATGGCATCATCATCTTTGTCGACGCCAGAACCGCCGGCGAAGACAGAGACGTAGAGACGATGTGGATCGAGACCAAGGCCGACTTTGTTATCTGTTAAAAAATTAAAGAAGTATCCTAGCTGTTCTTTCTTGAAATAATCACCAAGAGACCAATTACCCAGCATTTCAAAAAAAGTGGTATGGCGATTATCCCCGACTTCGTCGATATCCTGAGAACGGAAACATTTTTGAGAATCAGCAAGTCTGATACCCAACGGATGTTTTTGACCAAGTAAATAGGGCATCATTGGCTGCATGCCGGAAGAGGTAAAAAGAGTGGTGGCATCGCCTTCTAAGACCAGCGGACTGGAAGGAAGGATTTTGTGCCCTTTCGATTCCATAAAGCCGAAGTATTTTTGGCGAATATCGTGTATGGTCATGTTCAGACAAATTATATAGCAAGGATAGGTGTTTTAGACTTGGCTTCTATGCAAAAAAGGATTCCTAAGCTAATTTTGACATTTAGTTCTACTGAGATGCGCATACTTTGAGGCTAGAGCTGGGGTTTGAAGGGTTCGGGGCGAGTGGGGCGAACGTGAGGTGCGGGTGGCGGGGGTGCCTCGCCAAATGAGTTACCGAAAGGGGTATTATGAAAGAAGTCCGAAGGTTCCGGTTCGTCGAAGGTCGTATGGTGAGAGGTTTCTTCAGCGGGGATGATGGGAGTTCTGGGCCCGCTTTGGGGGATGCGAACTGGTGGGGCTTTATATTTATCAGGGATCGCGTCAAGAGCTTTTTTAACTAATTTCCGACCTTCTTCCGTGCCGAAGAGGAGGGCGACGACAACGCCAAAAGCAACTCCAACCGTAAAGGTGGAAAAAGCCCCTTCGTGACCGGCTTTTTCAGACGGTGTTGTCATATGCGTCTTCTTTGACCGGTTTGGGTTTATCGCGGCCTAAAAAATGGGAAACAGTTTCGATTATTTTGCCACTCTCCTTAAAACCTTCTAGAATAGCAAACAGGCCAAGCGCTGGCTGAGCAATCTTATCTACGGTCTCAGAAACGGTGTTTATAGTTTGGTTTAATTTGGTTAAAGAATAGCGGAGCTCCTTGAGGACAAAGATCAGCTGAACACCGATAACCAGAGCTACGGAGGTCAGGAGAACCGTGGAGATCAGAGACACTATTTGAGAAAGGGTCATAAGTCAATAATAGCAGTTATTGGTCGTTGGTGCGAAGTTATTGGATACTCTAATAACTGTCAACTAGTAACTTTGAACTATTTAGAGATGATGGTGACGGGAAGTTTTTTGAAAGTTGTACGACCGAAACGATTAATAGATTTAATGTCTAGAACTGTCTCACCTACCGGTAGATTAATTCTGGCGAGAAAGTGGCCCGAGGAATCCGGCCTAACTTGTATATCTTCATTAATGGTAACGGTGGCATCAATTGATGTATCACCTTCAATTTCCACGGGAGAAATGAGAACAGAGGTGTTGGACGGACGAGAAATCTCTAGCTTTGGCGGAGTAAGGATGGTGCGGAATTGAAAAATTAAATAAATAACAAAGACAAAACCGCCAATTAAAAAGGGAAGTAGTTGAGATGACACTTTCGGGAACATCGCACGGCGACGGATTTTAGTCGTCCGTGTGAGTTCCGGCTGGCGAAAATCTCTCCGAAAGATGGCTACCAGCTCATCAGAGTCTAAGGATAATCGCTGGCTGAGATTACGGATAAAGCCCTTGGCAAATGTCTCCGATGGAAGATCAGAATAAAGATCAGATTCGAGAGCCTCGATGTATTTGGTATCAATTTTGGTGAGATGTGAGAGTTGTTCCACGGAAAAATTCCCTTTGAGTCTTCCTGCACGAATGATTTGACCAACGGTTTTCATAATTTAGGAGTTTTCGTCACCTTCAGGGAAAACTTCGCTCAAACTGCCGACTATAACTTCTCGAGGTTTATTGCCTTCGGCGTGAGCCAGAACCCCGGCCTGTTCGAGTTGGTCGAGTATTCGTGCGGCCCGAGCGTAGCCTACTTCCAAACGACGCTGTAAGAGTGAAGCCGATCCTTTGCTTTCAGCAATACAAAGATGGGCAGCTTCTTCAAACTTTTCGTCCACAGGGCCCAGATTGAGGCCACCAGAAGATAAAGTGCCCTTTCCACCATGATCCTTGACTATCGTTTCATCCAGCTGGGCAGCCACTCCAGAACTGCGGATAAAATCGATAAGGTTTTTAATTTCTTTGTCGGAAACAAACGCCCCCTGAATACGTTTAGGTTTGGCGGTGTCTGGGGGAATATAAAGCATGTCACCTTTGCCTAAAAGTTTTTCGGCACCGGGAGTGTCGATAATAACCCGAGAGTCAATCATTGAAGTGACTTGAAAAGCGATCCTTGCCGGGATATTTGCTTTGATTAGACCGGTAAGGACGTTGACGGAAGGACGCTGGGTGGCCAAGATAAGATGAATACCAACTGCACGAGCCATCTGAGCAATGCGGACAATGGCTTCTTCGACTTCTCCGGCATTCCTGGACATCATAATGTCGGCCATCTCGTCGACAATAATGATAATGTAAGGCATAGCTTGGAATCCACTAAGTTCGTTGTAGCCACCAATGTTTTTAACCGACATCTCTTCAAAAAGACGATAGCGTCTTTCCATTTCGGCAGTTGCCCATTTAAGAGCGTTAACCACTTTGCTAACATCAGTGATAACTGGAGTAAGTAAGTGAGGAATGTCATTGTATGGTGTCAATTCGACGCGTTTTGGGTCGACCATAATAAATTTGACTTCTTCAGGAGAGGCACGAAACAAAATGGAAGAAATGATGGCATTAATCAATACAGACTTTCCAGACCCGGTAGTACCGGCGATTAGTAGGTGAGGCATTTTGTTGATATCGGCAACCACAGGTAGCCCGGAAACATCCAGACCAAGCGAAAAAGAGGTTTTTGAACGACTCTCCTGCATAGCTTTGTCGGTGAGCATCTCACGAAGGGAAACAAACTCCAAAGAGCGATTGGGAATTTCGATGCCGACCAAATCACGACCCGGGATGGGGGCCTCGATACGTATCTGTCCCTGCGGTGCTGCCAAAGCTAAGGCTAAGTCGGATTGAAGAGCGCTGATTTTGGAGAGTTTAGTGCCGGCGGTAATAGTCAAGGCATACTGGGTGACGGCTGGTCCTTGATGAACTTCAGTTACCTTGGCTTGGATGGCAAATGAACCAAGAGTGTTTTGAATAGTTTCAATATTTTTCTTGATATCCCCCCTATCGGCTTTGCCTATTTTTTGATCGGATAAAAGATTTATGGGTGGGAAATGCCAAACTCCAGAAGTAGCACCGTCGGGAAGTTTTTTTACTTCAACGGCAGATTGTATCGCGCGATTGACGATAGGTTCTTTGCCCATAATTTTAACTGGTGCTGGCGAGGAGGGTAAGGCAGGAGAGAAGACTTTGTGTTCATCCCCGCCGGTGATCTTAACCGTGTTGGATTTATTGAGGAAGGTGGTTGATCTTCCTTTAATGGAAAGGTTCTTAATTTTGCCAAAAGCACTCGCAACACCACCGGACAAATTTTGAAAAATGACGAGCAAATCTTCGATAGAAGTTTCAAAGAGAATAAATAGACCGATAATGACTCCAACAATATAAAAAAGAATTGTGCCGGGAAGAGATATGAGAGAAACAACAGATTCTTTGAGACCTGCGCCAATACTACCCGCACCAAAAAGACCGTTGAGAGAAATCATGGTGATGACACTGCCCAGAAGTACATTAGTTGAAGCAATGGGAAGTTTGACGTGAGTGATGATCAAACCACCGACAATAAAAATAAAGGGCAGAAAAAGAAGAGGCCAGCCAAATAGTTGACTGCCAATCTGATTTATCTTAGACAGTATGTCGCCTTGCTGAGAAAAAGAGATAGCTACAAGCCCCCCGATGCCCATCAGAGCGATGGCCAGGATGGAGTTCATAGTATCTTTTTTTAGATTCAGCTTATATGGTTTGGAACGACGACCTTTTTTACGAGCCATAATATTATTAGTATAACTCAAACAAAGCTAGACTGAACTTATGTATTCGGGATTTCGACTTCGTCGAACCCTCATGCCCGCCTCACCAGGTTCGTTACGAAACTGGTTCCGGCACTCTTCGCCAATTGCGATAATAATATTGTTCACATTCTCCGCAAGGAAGAATATGAACAATTGGCAATTGACTCAGACTTCGATGACGATGGCGATGACCATGGGGCGACGCTGGGTGTGTTCGAAGGCAAATTTTTCCAGTTCCCCTTCGATCTTCTTCCTGATGAAACCCCAGTCTGTAGCAATTCCCTTGATATCCCTCAGGCAAGACAGGACATGTTTCCTAGCGTCTAGGATGAGATCTTGAGATTCTTTCTGATAGACAAAGCCCCGAGAAATGATCTCGATGTTGCCGGCTACTTGCGAGTTGTCCCGTTTAATCGGAACGATCGCCAGAAGAATGCCATCTTCGGACATGACCTGACGGTCACGGAGAACAACAGTTCCAACATCGCCGATACCCAAACCATCAACATAAACATTTTTGGTTTCAAACTTGGGACCGGCTTTAACAACACGATCTTCAAGAATGACGGATTGACCCTCAGGTAGAATAAAAACTCTTTCTTGGTCAAAGTTTATATCACTCGCCAACTTCTTGTAAAGCATCATATGGCGAATATCTCCGCCAATTGGAATGATATATTTGGGACGGACCAGCTGGGCTAGCAAAGCAATATCACCGCGATAGCCGTGTCCGGAAACGTGGAGATTTTCGGAGGTGCCGGAGTAAGTAACGTCAATACCATTTTTGTAAAGAGTATCCATGAGATCAAAAATGTCGGCATCGTTGCCGGTACCCGGAATAGCGTTGGAACTGATAATTACCTTATCACCTTTTTTAAGACGGGCCAAACGATGTTCATTGTTAGCTAAACGGTGCATGGCCGAACCGGACTGTCCTTGTGAACCGGAAACTATGATGGCCACTTGATTGGCCGGGAGAGTAGCTATCTGTTGAGGTTTAATGAGAACACCGGCAGGAATTTTAATAAAGCCAGTTTTGATAGCTGCTTCCAGATTCTGTTCGACCGATCGACCAATGATGGCGACGCGACGATGATGTTTGATACAAGATTCAATGGCCATCTGGAAACGGGAAATCGAGGAGGACATGCCGGTAAAGATTAATTTACCTTGGGTATCTCGAATTTCATTGTCGATCGCCTTCTTGAGAGATCTTTCGGACGGGCAGAAACCTTCTTTCTCGATACCAAGACAGTCCGTAAGCATGAGATCGACTCCATTTCTGCCAGCAATGGCCATGGAGGCCATATCCGGTGGTAGATTATCAACCGGAGTGAGATCGAACTTAAAGTCGGCGCCATGATAGACCGTGCCAGCCGGAGTCTTGATCAGGAGATGAAAACAATTGGGGACTGAGTGGGTGGAGTGTATAAGCTCGATATGGAAAGGTCCGAGGTCGAGAGTGTTTCCTTCCACGGGAGTCATGCGATTTGAAATACCAAATTCGCGAACGCGAACTTCGGCCATGGCTATGGCGAGTTTACCGCCAAAAACCTCGACATCTTTTAGGCGAGGGAGGATGTAAGGCAGGCCACCGATATGGTCCATGTGAGGATGGGTAAGAATAATACCGTGAAGGTGTTTACCAGGCTTTTCCAGATAACTGATATCGGGGATGACGGAGTCAACACCCAAATCACTGCTGGAAGGAAATCCCATGCCACAGTCGACGACGATCTGATCATCGCCAAATTCGTAGACATACATATTTTTGGTAACACCACCGACACCACCGAGAGGAATCAACTTAAGTTGAGACATAATTTTATATAATTTATTTTCCTAAATAATATTGTAGCCTATCGAATCCGATAAGTTGGGCGCGGGAAAAACGCCAAATAATCCTAATTTACGGGGTAAGTTTCTCAGACAGGCGGGAGTAAAATCACAACTGACTCTTTCTCGGCTTACAAATCACTTTTGACAACGTTTCCGTGGACTGATGACAGTATAGCACAGATGGTACAATTAGGGGCTATTTGAAATACAAATCGTGCTTAGAGGAGGCTACAGATGGAGTTTGCCGCTGTTATGGCTTTGGGCATTACCCTGATACTCTTGATTTTGGGAGGTTTCTTGGCTTACGCCTGGGGAGGAGGAGAAGGTCTAGCTGCCTACCTGGTTCTCTTTCTCTTATCCCAGATCGGGACCATGATGATGGTGATTGGGGCGATCTTGGCTCTGATCTTTGGTACAGTCCAAATACGAGCAGGGGTGGGGGCCTATGTGATGTTCGTAATAGTGTCGACCATAATCATAATGATCTTACTTATGCCATATACGCATGTGACTTTTTTCCCATTCTCTTAGATATATATCCCCGCCAGTTGGCGGGGATTTTTGTGATCTTTACAAATTGGGGTAGGCGAGTAAACTGAAAGGAAAGTGAAAAAGACAAAGAAAACGGTAAATACTGAGGATCCTAGGGGCAAGAAGCGGGAGAGGGTGGTCAGAATATTTAATTGTTCGGAGGATGTATGGCCTTTCATTGAAGCTTATGGAGATAAAAAATTACAAAAATGGGAAATAGATGAGAATGCTAGTTTGTCGGATAAGGATCTATTTTCAATGGCCGAAGAGTTTGAGTTTACGTTTATTACCCCGAAGGCCATTGATCCCCTATTCGTAGATTATTACAAAAAGCTGTGTCAGGTACGGGACCTGGAAATCTTGGTAACAAAAAGGCATACCGGAAAGCTCTGCGAAGATGTCCTAAATGATAGGGTGGTGATGAAAAGACTAATTCAATTGGGTAAAGAATACAAGCTATTGAACCTGACGGCTTATTCAACAACGCCATATTTTTTGGAGCTGGTGGAAACATTGAAAAACAGTGGGGTCGAAGTGCGGACCACCGAAGCACCGGAGAAAGCAAATGCCTGGACGGTCAACTTTTACGGCAGTAAGTCCGGCATCCGGCAGCTGACTCAGATAAACGGGGCTATCAGAGCAGATCTTAAGATGCCGGACGGAGTAGTCAGTTCCGGAATAATTGATACGGCCGGAATTGCGGCAAATAAATATATCAAAGAAGGCGGAGTGGTGATTAAGACCAATAAGGGACATTCGGGAGCAGGCGTCTTGATTTTTCGAAAAAGAGAATTGCCGAAGAAGTTTGCTGATTGCGAGAAGAAACTTGTGGCAATAATGAAGAAAGATGCTTACTGGGAGAGGTTCCCTATCGTGGTGGAATCTCTCGTCACTCCAAACCCTAGGATTGGTGGTGGTTTTCCAAACGCAGAGTTCTTCATCAGGCAGGATGGTAATGTAGAATTTCTGTATTATTGTGGAATGAGAGTAAACACAAAAGGTGAGTTTGGGGGAGTAGAAATTGGCGAAGATGTCTTGCCTAAAA
>PFUC01000059.1:0-9641 GCA_002789895.1 Candidatus Collierbacteria bacterium CG_4_9_14_3_um_filter_43_16 | reverse complement strand
GATACTTTGATGTGGATTTTATTGCCGCTAAAGGTGGTGACGTCTTTGTAAGCGAATCGAACGTAAGAGTGACTGGAGGAACACATGTATATGAAGCGCGGAAAGAGCTCGTTGGGAGAAACTTTACGAAGAAAAGTTTTGTGGTGTCCAATAATATGTATAGCATCCCACCAAAAAAGTTTACGTTTAAGAAGCTTCACAAACTGATGGTACCAATTTTGTTTTCCAGAAAAACCAAAGAGGGACTTGTAATCTGCTCATCAAATTTACTTTACGATGGATATTTGTCCTACATTGTTTTTGGGAAAAATAAAAAAAGGGCGGTGATGATTGAGGAAAAAATGAAAGAGTTGCTTGTGAAATGACTGAAAATTCAAGATGGCAATTTGCAGTACATTTCAGTATCAATCAAATGGATAACCAAAAGACCGCCTGGTTTTTCCTCCATCATCAGCTGTCGAGGCAACAGATCATATGGTTCTATCTGGTTCTTTCTAAAAACGTCGCGAAGAATTTCAACTCGCTTACTGATTTCAACAGCGATCTCCAAACTTTTTTTAGAGAAACTATCAAAGTTATTCCCTCTTATATATTGATAAATCAGGTATTTTTGTCCAGTTGCACGACAAATGATGCCTATCAGTGGTTCGACATAATCGATTAAGTGTATATATGGTTTAAATATTTGTTGCACTTCGTCGGATGAAATAATTTTCTTAATTTTTGGGGAGAGAGACAACTCGCTTGATATGGCAGAGATGGCAGTTACTCTATCTTTGAGAGAATCTCGTGTTTCCACAGGCGTACCCTCCCTGATCGATCGGAGAGTTGAAACAATTATGGGCATGTCTTTCCCCTTTGCAAGATAATGTGGGTGTATCTCATCGTCGACTAGTAAGTCCTTGTGTCCTTTTATGTGTGTCCAAGATGGGGACAAACCTCTTGTCGATCCCTTCAGCTGGTTTTCAATTATTTGCCGCAACTTAGTTAGTTCGCTTTCCGGAATCGAACTTTGAGCGTGATTAGTCAATACATCGTATCCTTCGAGGTGAGACGTTTCTACATTGAGAAATGGCGCTTGTCGTTCCATACAGAGGATTATAACCCAGCAAACTCACCACTTAGGCAGGAAGGACTTGATGTTATCGGGGGTCAGGTAGACTGTTTTGGCTTGACCGGTAACGACCATCATGGCTACCTTACGCACAATTCTTTCGATAGTACGGTTGAGGGTACGAATACCCGCGTCGTAACCAAGAGGGCGAATAATGGTAGGCCAAAGCGTGGGGTCGATGGTAATGGTAGCAGGATCCATGCCGGCGGCCTCGAGAGCCTTGGGAAATAAGTAGCTTTGGGCGATATGCATTTTCTCTTCATCGGTATACGAAGGCATCATAATTGGTTCGAGACGATCCATCACAGCGGTAGCCAGATTACCGGTATTGTTAGCGGTCGCGATAAACATAACCTCAGAAAGATCGACCGGATAATCGATAAAGTGATCCAAGAAGCGATTATTTTGACTGGGATCAAGCAACTCGACCAAGACACCCATGATATCCATACGAGCCTCTTCGGTGACACGGTCAATTTCATCGAGAAGGATAATAGGGTTTTTGACTCCGGAATCACAAAGGGCGCGGGCGACGTAACCGGGTTCGGCTTCGATGTGGAGACGAGATTCACCACGCAAGTCTCTCGCCGACCCTAAACCTCCAAAAGGAATACGCGCAATCGGTCGGCCCAATGCTTCAGAAAGTGCATAAGCAAAAGTAGTTTTACCAGTACCGACAAGGCCGACGAGACAGATGATGGGGGCGCGGGCGGCGCCGAGGTTCCGGCTGGCACGGAGCTTAAGAACCGACATGTATTCGATAATTCTTTCTTTGACTAAGTCCATGCCGTAGTGACTTTTGTCCATAGTCTCTTTGATGGCAACCAAATCAATGGCTCTATCAACCCTCTTGACCCAAGGTACTTTGATGATCCAGTCAATATAGTGAGAAACCTTTTCGAATTCTTCCGAGTAAAACCCCTGAGTGAACATGCGCTCCAGTCGAGCCACCATGTCGAGAGCTTTCTCTTTTAATTCCGGAGGCATCTCCACACCCTCAAGCTTTTTGTTGAGAAGATCAAGGTCACGTCTCGCGACTGAATTGGCGTCTGATGTAGGGGCAGGATTATCCATCTGATTTCATTATATACGAGCTAATATACTTCGTCGTGTGTGCCGATGTCGACTAAAACAATGCCGTCTTTTTCGTAGACGAATAATATCCTGATTTTCATGTCGACACTAATGCTCCATGCCTGTTCTCCTTTTGCGTTTATCTTATGGAGACGTAGACTATTGTGATTGGGATTCCTTAACATAAGCTCAATCTTTTTTTCAATAATAGTTTGAAATTTTTTTCCACGAATTTTGCACAACTTAGAAAAATTCTTGGGGAAACGGGGCGACGTTCCTAAAATCTTCACTTGACCGGCCAAGACTTTAATTTTCCAGTTTTGTACGCATGTCGAGCCTCTTTTATGGCTTTCTCCATGCTGGAACTTGCCTCAAATGTTGGAATTTCTTTGAGATGGTCAATTGCCTCTCTGGCTAAAAGGAATTTAGCATATTTAGTTACGTCGTAGCCCAGAGCTGTTGCCCGCATAGCTAATAGTTCATTTTCTTCGTCGGTAAGAGTAATTTGGAGCTTAATCATAGGCCTATTGTAGTTTATATGTATTTAGTTGTCAACACTTGTGAATTGATTGATGGAGTGAGACCTGCCTGCCGGCAGGCAGGTTGCCTGGTACCTCCTCGCAATGACGATAAGTTAGCGGGTGTCGCGGAACTTACTGAAGGAAGGATGGCCTTGCCTACCGGCAGGCGGGCCACCCGGTCGACCTCCACGACCTCCACGATCTCCACCGTGACTGCCACCTCGATCACCGCCGCCAAATCCTCGTCCGCCTGAGGGCTGTCCTCCACCAAAACCAGAACCCCCAGCCGGTCTTTCGGCACGAATGGGAGTTTCACCTTCTTCTAGCATGGTCAGGTTCACTCTGCCCATGGAATCGATTTCGTAGCACTTGACCTTGACCTGGTCCCCCATCTTCATGGCTTTGAAAGTTTCAGGGTGGACTTGGCTAACATGAACTAAACCGTCTTTGCCAGGAATGACGTTCACAAATGCACCAAATGCTTCAATGCGAACCACAGTTCCTTCGTAGGTTTTGCCCACTTCAACTTCGGCAACCATAGAATCAATATAGGCAACGGCACCATCAACTTTGGCCTGATCTTTGCCGGTAACAGTGACCGATCCATCCTCCTGAATATCAATTTCACACTCGAAGTCTTCTTGAATCTGACGAATCATCTTGCCGCCAGGTCCAATGATTTCTCCGATCTTGAGCTGGGGAACCTTGGTAGACATAATTCGAGGTGCGTATTGAGAAAGTTTGGGACGAGGAGCGGATAGGGTTTCGTTCATAATGTCGAGAAGCTCTAGACGGCCACGTTTGGCTTGTTCAAGTGCTTTGACTAAAATATCGGCGTTGACTCCGGTAACTTTGATATCCATCTGTAAGGCAGTGATACCGTCTACTGTTCCCGCGACCTTAAAATCCATATCACCGAGATGATCTTCCAGACCACTAATATCGGTTAGGGTTACATATTTATCACCTTGCGTAACTAGACCCATGGCCACACCGGCAACTGGTTTTTTGAGAGGAACCCCAGCGTCCATAAGAGATAAGGTCGATCCACAAACGGAAGCTTGTGAGGTAGAACCATTGCTGGACATAACTTCGGAAACTACACGGATGGCGTAGGGAAAGTCTTCGGTAGAAGGTAACATGGGGAAAATAGCTCTCTCAGCCAAAGCACCATGACCAATTTCGCGCCGTCCGGTACCGGGTCTGCCGACTTCACCGGAAGCGTAGCCAGGCATGTTGTAGTGATGCATGTAACGTTTGGTGGATTCACCCTTCATACCATCGATGAGTTGTTCCCGTGAAGGAGAAGCCAGGGTAACGACGGAAAGAACATGAGTCAATCCTCTTTGGAAGAAAGCAGAGCCATGTGTACGAGGCAGGAGACCAACTTCAATATTAATTTTTCTAATTTCTTCAATATCTCGGCCATCAGGACGGTGTCCCTTTTCCAAAATTCCGGCACGAGCAAGGTCGCGAAGCATGCCATCGGCGACTTCGTTAATCCGGTTGGGATCAATCTCCGGATGAGAAGTAACTATAGCTGCGGTGTATTCTGACATCTGGGTGCCGGACTTTTTGGCTTCGTTGACGAGAATCTCTTCGATGTTTTTGATTTCGTCTTTAACAATCTTCGTGACAGCCGGATCAATTTCCGAAAAAACCAGATTGCGTTTTTTCTTACCGTTTTCTTTGGCAAATTTTTCGATAGCGTCGCAAACAATGTCCACATTTTCCTGGGCGAACTTAAGAGCCCCAATCATTTTTTCTTCGCTAACTTCGTTGGCTCCCGCTTCGACCATACTAATACCGCCTTTGGGTCCGGAGACGACGAGATCAAGTGGTGATGTTAATTTTTGTTCAGTAGTGGGGTTAACAATGTATTGACCATCAGGAGTCATACCGAGGCGAACGGCACCGACAGGTCCGGCCCAGGGATAATCGGAAATAGAAACAGCGGCGGAAGCGGCAATTACAGCTAAAATTTCAGGCTCTTCCTGACCATCAATGGAAAGGGGGGAGGCCATAATCTGGACTTCGTTGCGACTGCGCTGATCAAATAAGGGACGAAGGGAACGGTCAATAACTCGGTCGGTAAGGATTTCATTTTCGGAAGGCCTACCTTCACGTTTGATAAAACGGCTGGAGCTGATGACGCCTCCGGCGTAAAACTTCTCCTGATAATCAAGAGAAAGAGGAAAATAATTGATACCCTCTTTAACTTTCTTGGAAGCGACTATGGCGGCATTTACAATCGTGTCACCGCAACGAACAGTGACAGAGCCTGAAGCTTGGGCGCCGAAACGACCGGTTTCAATAGTAATGGTTTTACCATTGAGGACAATGGTGGTGGATGGATAGGTCATATCCGGTTTCCTTTCTAAATATGTGCGCTCCACCGCAGGTTCTTGAGAAGAAAACAGAAAAGACCAACAAAAAGATGTTCTCTATTTACTCCTCAAAATATTAGTCGGCCGAGCGCAACTGGCTAGTAATTTTAAGAGACTTGGCAATTTCAAGATAATCCTTGGGGTTGGATTTACTGAGATAGTTAAGAAGGCGGCGGCGTTTGCTAATAATCTTAAGGAGACCACGGCGAGAGTGGTTGTCTTTTTTGTGAACCTTGAGGTGGTGGGTCAACTCTTCGATTTGAGAGGTGAGAAGGGCAATTTGCACACGGGGAGAGCCGGTGTCTTTGGGACTAGTGGCGAACTTCTTAATAATGTCTATTTTGGTGTCATATTTTAGAGCCATATCAAGTTGGTATTGTACCAGAAGCGGGCAGTTTTGCCAACAGGCATAAAAAGACCCCGCATGGGGGTCCGGAAAAACTAGACTCTTTTGCCTTTACTGACACGTAGTACATTTTCATACATCTTTTTAGCTTGTCTGTATATCTCGAGCTGACCTTCTGGAATCAGGATCTCCATGGTCTCGTAATGGTTAAGGACCTCGTAGGATTTTCCTACGAGTACTCGGAAGTCACCGACAGAAGCCATTCCTAGCCATAGGATAAATTGGGCTAGCATGCGTTTAAGTCGCCTGTCTCCTGAAAGAGAGAACAAACGATATTCTTTGAGGGCGTCGGCGAAGTTTTTCAATCCCACTTCCCTGGCCAACGGTAGGAATTCGGGAAATTCGTCCAAATCCGGGCCAAGTTCGGCAAAATCGGTCAAAATTCTGATCTTCATGGAAACCTCCTTGTCAGCGTACGAAAGATGAAGATATTGTACTAGATGTCGGTGGCGCGGAAGATCTTGGGTTTGGTCCAGTCTTTCGGAACGGGTCCGGTGGAGATATCGGCTTGGTCAGCCGGCAAATTTTCTTCGGAAGGGAGAGGTATCTCCTCCTCGCCGGTGGATAGATTTCCCTCCTCGGCTTCCTCGGGCACATTCGGATCAGAGGGGGTTTCGAAGAAGGCGGGCTGAGCGAATCGGGGAACAAAAGCTTGCTGGTTTGGTAAGCGGGCACCATGTCGCATGAGAAAGGCGATGGCGGAAAAAGTATCGGCCGTCATCCGTGGGCTAGTGAGCTCCTTGGTCTCTTCGTAAATGGAGCCGAGTAGATTCTTCCCTGCATCAGGAGAAGGTTTGAGACTGATTTTTTCCATGAGAACGGCAACCAGTTCGGAAAACGAACCGGAGGTTTGGTGTAACAGGTTCGGAGTAAACGAGGTTGGTTTGGGGGAAATGTTCAGACTGAGTATTTTTGCTTCATCCAAAAATTTTTTCTCATCGGCATAGATTTTGCCCAGTTCCTCAAGAGATCCTATACCAAAAGTGATGACGAGATCCGCGGAAGCACCGGAGTAAGCATACTTCACGTTGCTGACATCGGGAACGGGGGCATTCTCTTTGGGCTTTATCATGAGATAAAACTTGCCGTCAGGACGAACATCATAATCGACTTTTTCCAAGTCATCTTCGTGATAATTAAAGGAAATAACCAGGTTTCGGGCTCCGATACTGTCGGCGATTTCATGGGCGCCTTGAAGATTCGAGGCCACTTGTACTTCACTGCCACAGCCGATTTGGGATTTTTTATCTGAAGCTTTGAGGGATAAATGTAGACTGAGGGCGGCGGATACCATGTCAGCTGACGGATCGGGAGGAAGTACAACAATGAGAGATTGCGCGGAGTCTAAAAGTTTTTTTGTTGAAATATACTGATTTTTGTCTTCCATAGTTAGGCTTCTATAGTAGTTGACAGCATTATATCACCGGGCTTGAATTCGATTGGGGGAATAAGAGTAAGGCCAAATTCCTGATCCTTTTTAACTTCCAAGACTTCTGCTTTGTTAGCCTGTAAGGAAGAAATTTTGGAGTTTTGAATCTTGTCGGTAATTTTTATTTTTCCAGAAATGACAACACAACCATAAACAATAGTGCCACCAAAATTGAAAATCTTAAGAACGGTTGCTTGACCAGTTTCAATTATTTTTGGACCTTGAGCAATGGTCTTATTTTCTTGAAGATCCTTTAAATAATCAAAGAGCTGATAAATAATGCGGAAATTAGTAAATTTGACTTTCTCGATCTCTGCCAACTTAGCAACAGAGCTGGAGATACGAACGTTGAAGCCAAGAATCTCTGCATTGGCAGAAGAGGCGGTTTGAATGTCCGTATCAGAAATATTCCCGACTGACGAGTAAACGATATTGGCTTGATCTTGGATGGTGCCGAGAATTGCTTCCAGAGATCCTTGAACGTCGGCTTTCAGAAGAATGGTTGGTTTCTCCACATCAGAGAGCAACACGGAAGGAGTCGGCTCTAATCCAACTGGAACAGTTCCCGCTGAGGCAATATCGGTGAGAAGGTCACCAACACTGGGGACATCGGAGAGACCAATAACCTGAAAAGGAGTCGAGGGAGCGGCTTCGAGAAGCGTCTTGCTATTGTAATCAATCATGGAACGAATCTTGCCGATGTTTTTCTTAAACAAAAATAGATTATCGTTCTTTTTAAAAACTCCTTTTTTGACTAGGAGGGTGGCCAGAGGACCGATTTGCGGATGAAGAGAAGACTCGATAACGAGGGCGGTGGCGGGAGTTTGGGCGGATGTATCCTTGAGTTCTTCCAGCTCGGCTAAAAGGAGAATTATTTCCAAAAGTTCGTCGACCCCGATGCCTGTTTTGGCGGAAATATTTACTAGGGGGACATTACCGCCGTACCCTTCCACATAAACACCATTATTAGCCAGATCAGTCTTGACTCTGTCTGGATTAACACCTGGCAAATCAATCTTGTTGACTGCCACCACAAAGGGTATCCCAGTCGATTTGATGTGTTCGATTGATTCGATTGTCTGAGGCATGACCGAATCGTCGGCGGCCACTAAAAGAATAGCTACGTCGGCGGCCTGGCCGCCACGATGACGCATGGCCGAAAAGGCGGCATGACCTGGAGTGTCGATAAAGGTGATTTTTTTGCCTTTGTATTCAATCTGGTAAGCGCCAATGGCCTGAGTAATACCTCCGACTTCTCCGGCGGCCACTTCGGCGTGACGAATACGATCCAGCAACGAAGTCTTGCCGTGATCAACGTGGCCAAGAATAGTAACCACCGGTGGTCGGCCCACCTCGGCGGGCAAGGTGTCCTTAATGTTTTCTGGCATAGGATTTAATTATCTTTTGTATGAGGCGAGCTGGGCCTTGATTTTCTCAAGTGTTTTGGGGCCAATGCCTTTGACAGCGTCCAATTTGTCTTCCGTGAGATCTTCAATGTGAGTGAGACCGACCTCAACCAAGATGTTTCGGGCTTTGGTTTCAAGGTCTAGCTGGTCTATTTCGAATTCTTCCGCTCCGGTGGCCACAATCGCTGACTCAGGTGAAGCCGCTTCAGAGACAATACGAAGTTTGCTACCGGTCAGCTTGGCCGCCAGCTTGACGTTTTGACCACCACGACCAATAGCAAGTGAGAGTTGATCTGAGGGAACGGTGACAGTTGTTTCGCCCGATCGGCTGTCGAAAGACATATTAAGACCATCTGCAGGAGCTAAAGCGGACTTGATGAACTTATCCTTGTCTTCTGCATATTGGATAATATCGATTTTTTCGTTGTTTAGATCGTTGATAACCGCCTGAACGCGAACACCCTTTTGGCCGACACAAGAACCTACAGGGTCGACGCCAGCTTGGGTGGATTCGACTGCCACCTTAGAACGGGATCCGGGCTCGCGGGCGATAGCTTTGATGACAACGGCACCAGAGCTGACCTCCGGAACTTCTCTTTGGAAGAGACCTGCCAGAAGGCGGTCGTCGGCACGGGAAACAATAATTTGCTTGCCCTTGATCGTTTCGGTGATTTCTTTGAGATAAACGCTGAGGCGGGAGTTGAGGCGATAAAATTCAGTGTGGACTTGCTCTTCCGGGGGCATGACGGCTTGACCTCGACCAAGGTCGATGACGACGTTGCGGCCGTCCATGCGCTGGACCATACCGGTCATGACCTCACCGATGTGCTCCTGATAATCGGCTAAGACCGCTTCTCGTTCCGCTTCTCGGATGGTTTGGAGGATAACCTGCTTGGCTGCCTGGGCGGCGATACGACCAAAGCCCGGGGGGGTAATTTCTTTGAGATCTTTCTTTTTGGCATCTTCCTTGCCGACAAAAAGCCGGAATTGGCCATTTTCGGAGTCGACATCGGCACTAACAATCAGTTCATCTTCTTCGAACTTGAGAGCTTGCTCCGGGTAGTCTTTATTAAAGGAAGCCACCAAAGCTCCGTTGATGGCATCAAGAACTATCTCGGGAGAGATACCACGCTCGGAACATATTTGGTTGATGGCGGCGGCAAATTCGGTACGGGCAGATAAGGTTTGGGTATCCATGTTTTTTATATTATAGTTTTTAGAAAAAAGGACGACCTACGCCGCCCATAAATATACTTTCTAATCATGCTTATTATAGCACAGTAATCAGGTTCACAGCCCTGATA
>PFUC01000074.1 GCA_002789895.1 Candidatus Collierbacteria bacterium CG_4_9_14_3_um_filter_43_16 | reverse complement strand
TAATTCTGTAATTCAAAGGGGTTCAAAAAACCCCCCCGTACTATAAATATTTTCATTCTAATAATACTTATTTAATAAAATAATCACATCATCGATTAGGAAGACTGGTTGAATAATTATATTTGACAGCAAATCGAAATTCTTGAGAAAATATAGTTTTCTTGATAACAACCATGCTGTATGTCTAATTCTATCTTTATTATTACTGCTCGCTCCACCAAAATGTAAAATTTTAGATTTATTGCAATGTATGATTTTGATACCAGCCTTCATTGCACGTAGACAATAATCAACATCTTCCAGATACATAAAGAATCTCTCATCTAAATATCCTATTTTATTTATCGTTTCTTGTCTAATTAGCATGAAACCACCTGTTACGACATCGACAGGAAAATGCGATAACTTATGTCGTTTCATATCTTTGTAGTAAAAATATTTGTGCCACCTATCGGACTTATATAGTTTTCTTAGATTTGTAAAATCAAACAGACCCACACCTAGG
This sequence comes from Candidatus Collierbacteria bacterium CG_4_9_14_3_um_filter_43_16, assembly GCA_002789895.1. Taxonomy (GTDB): domain Bacteria; phylum Patescibacteriota; class Microgenomatia; order UBA1400; family MFAQ01; genus UBA10133. The sequence continues at coordinate 8,563 of PFUC01000074.1, read as the reverse complement.
TTTGGGAATCTAAAATAACTCCCATTTTCTACATGGTCCGAGCTGTAGGTACTTCCCCCTACAATACCTGCACCACCTAACTCTGCACAACTAACGAGATTGATAATTGCCGTTTTACTTAACTGGGTATCCGGATTTAATAGAATTACCAATTCTGATTTTATTCTTTTTTTAAGGCCGATATTTACTGCTTTAGCAAAGCCGACGTTTCTCTTATTTTGAACCAAGAATATATTTTTGTGCTCTTGAATCAATATACGTATTTTACTTACTGTTGAATCCGTGGAATTATTATCGATTACGATAACTTCTAAATTTATTGCATCATATTTTGAATCTAAAATCGATTGAATACATTTGTCAATATACTTTTCAGAATTAAAGGATACAATAATTATGGATAACGATAGTTTTGACACTTGAGAGAGGATAACATTAATATTTTTATTTGACAATGAGAGCACCTGCCTCTTTTCGTTGGCTGTTATTTGTATTTGTATCACTAACTTTATTTTTTCCGCTGTTTTCTTTGGGCGCGGAAAATTCCTTCTCTGATGATTTCTCTATGTTAGACAATGATTTCTGGAATCCAATACCAAATGTAGGTGGAAACATCAAAATTGAGGACGATCAATATCTTACGCTTTCTGCAGAATATGGATTTCGCTTTCCATATTTATTGTTAAGAAACTTTGTTATCCCGAACGAAGAATATTCAATCGAAATAGGCTATAAATTCTCGGGAGATCTCAGCTTTGGAAACGGAATTGTGTTTTCAGATAGAGAACTTGCCAATGGGACAACTTTGGATATAAGGTCGGAAGATTTAATATTTGCAATTTGGCCAATTAACTCGACAACTGTGGATGTTTCCTCGTCCTTATGTCTTGAGACATCAGTGGGTTGCTCAAATGGAAATTATGTACATGTCGCAAATGTCTCATCTATTGATTGGAAAGATATATTGATAAAAGAAACTGGAAATCATTACGAAGTGACAATAGACAACCAGACTTTTCTGACAAAAGATAGCTCTAGAAAAATTTCAAATATTTGGATTGGCAATCCACAGAAAACCACAAGTCCACAAATATGGGCGAAAATTTTAGTTGATTATCTTAGAATAAAGCCAATCCATTCAAATTTTCCGGTTATTGTTTTGCCGGGGTTTGGGGGGAGTTGGGATATTGGGGCGATATTAGATGGGACGGCAGGAAATAATTGGAAGGTTCCATCCTTCGTAAAGAATTATGACGGGATTATGCAATCGTTTAGAAATGCAGGTTATGTAGATAATACAGATCTGTTCATCTTTCCCTATGATTGGCGAAAGCCGTTAACTAATCTCGCGGACGATTTAAAATCATATATAGATGGTACGAACTTAACTGGAAAAATTGATCTGATTGGTCATAGCATGGGGGGTTTGGTAGCACGCTCTTATGCTCAAAAACATGGCATTGAAAAGGTGAATAGAATACTTACCGCCGGATCACCTCACCTCGGAGTAATTGATACGTATGGCTTGTGGGAAGGGGCAAAAATATGGGATGGAGTATGGTGGGAGAACGTGCTGCTGGAGATTGCGACAGAAGTAAATTCTCAAACAGACGAATCTAAAGTCGCGGCTATTAGACGAGTTTCCCCTTCAATTATCGACTTATTTCCAACTGTTCCATTTTTGATTTCAGGTGAGGTGACCCAAGGAATAGACACTATGATCCAGAAAAATAGCTATTTAAGTATGATGAATCAAGATGTTGGTGCATTGGGAGATAAACTAACTCCTTTTTGGAGTGACGATATTAATGTCACTAAAAATAATATCAGGATCACCACGCGAAGTGATACTGATAGTCAGGAAGGAAAGTGGGAAGACGGCAAACCCATAGAGGGAGATGCTTTTGGAAAAACACTTGGGGATGGAACAGTGACGAAAGAGAGTGCGGTGGGACCTTTTGGTACAGGAGAGAAGCTTACCGGCTGGCATGGAGATTTACTTTCCACACAAAATAACATTGGAAAAATATTTCAGAATCTAGAGCTTGATCCGGATTTTGCCGTATCCTCTGAGACGGACAGTCGAAGAAAGTCCTTTGTAGCCATATTGCGATCCCCGGGAACTTTAGAAGTATGTGACAAATTTTTGATTAATTGCAACGATCAGCTCGGTCTATATTTTCCGGAATTTAAGCTTTTTATTTTGCCTGGGTACGAAGACGATGATCTCTTAGTCAAGGTCAAAGAATCCGGACTGGGCAGTTACACCTTACATGTTGGAAAAGTGGAGAATGAAGGATGGTGGAATAGAGCGGTGGGAAACCTGGAAACCGTTGGTCAGGTAGATAAATATCTGGTTACCGGGTCGGATATGATCATAAATATTGTAAACAATCCACCAGTTTTGAGTGTGATCGGGAGTAAATCGACTGATGAATTAAGGACCCTATCCTTCACAGCTATTGCTACAGATACCGATAGCTCAGATTTGAGCTTTGGTCTTGCTGGTGCACCCACGGGGGCGATAATTGACCAGACGACGGGAGACTTTTCTTTCACCCCATCAGAGGCACAGGGGCCGGGAACCTATACCTTTGCTATTAGCGTTTCAGATGGAAACAGCACTGATTCAGAGGAAATTACGATTACTGTAAATGAGGTAAACGTGCTCCCTACGGCAAACGACATCTCAGTTTCAACTGATGAGGACATCTCGAAGGCAATAAGTCTGACTGCGACAGACACCGATTTACCGAAAAATACTTTAACCTATTCAATAATATCCTCTCCCTCTCACGGAGCGGTGTCTCTTTCTGGCGATCTGGCCACCTATACCCCAGCAGATAATTACCATGGAACAGACTCTTTTACTTTCAAAGTTAGAGACTCACTTTTATTCGACCCCCTTTTGACTAATCCATTTGGGATCGGAACTGTGTCTGTTACTATTAATTCAATAAATGATGCGCCGGTGGCTAGTGATGTTTCAGTCTCGACCGGACAAGAAGTTCCCGTTACTATAGAATTATCCGGGTCTGACGTGGAGGATAATTCCCTAACTTATTCGATTGTTTCAAACGGGGTCCACGGAACACTTGGGAACATTTCTAATAATCGCATTATTTATTCACCGAACGGTGGTTTTAGTGGCACAGATTCATTCACCTTTAAGATAAACGATGGTAGTCTCGAAAGCCATACGGCGACTGCAAACATCAAAGTTGACCCACCACCACAGATTTTAGATGAAATGGTAAACGCTCCGAGTGAGACAGGCGCAACCATTGTCTGGAACACCAATCATCCGAGCACCAGTCGGGTGATTTATGGGACAGTCTCACACCCAATTTTGGGCGACGCACCAAACTATGGTTATGCCAACTCCACCGTCGAAAAAGATGATTCACTCAAGGTAACTTCGCATACAGTCACGATCACAGGGCTGACGGCAGGGACTACTTATTACTATCGAGCAGTTTCGCATGGTTCTCCGGAAGCAGTTGGTGTTGAAAAAAGTTTTACGACAAAAGGAACAAAGCTTGTTAATTCGTTTGAAGATAATTTGGTGAAGATTATTAGTAATATTTCCAAGGAAGTTTTAGGCGAGGCGACCGAGGCAACATCATCGCCAACACCCATAATCTCTAAAGTATATCCATTACCCCAAGTACTGGGTGAGACTCAGGATATAGAAGAGAATTTTAATTGGTGGTGGCTGTCTCTGCTAATTGTTCTCCTTTATCTGATAGTCCGCCACCTCTTGAATAAGAAGGTGGTCTGACCTGCAGGTTTACGGTTCGTGTGAGATGATAGGTGTGTTTTATGAGGACAGCTAAAATAGATATAGTCTACGTAGTTATCGGATGGATTCTGACGATCTTTAGTGTGGTAATGCTGTATCGACAGGGAGTGATTAGATCCTTTTTTCATCAGGACGACGTAATCGAGCTGGCGGTGGTGGCTGACTGGCAAGGTTGGAAAACAGTCGGGCATTTGAATAATGAACATCTAAACATCATCTTTTGGCCTCTATTACGAGCTGAGTGGTTATGGTTTGGAACTACTTATCCTGCCTATCTGCTGATGAATATAGTGCTCCATGTAATTGTATTGAGTTTGATGTTCTCGATTACTTATCGATTGACCAAGTCTTTTGTTTGGGCGAGTGTGCCGGTATGGGGCATGGTAATAAACTCGAGCTGGTTTACGGTGGTATGGTGGATTACGGGACAGATGTTTTTTCTGGCCACAATATTTGCCCTCCTCTCCTATTGGGTCATCTTAAAAATTATTGAGAGACCTAAGTCAAAAGTATTGGTTCCGGTGTTATATATTTTGTCGATACTGCCGGGCCTGAGCTGGGGCATTGGTTTGACGTGGCCAATTTGGCCGTTTCTGGTTTTCGGATTTGATTATCTGAAGAAGAGAGTTAATCATATTGGGTACACTTTAATTGCGGCACAGATGACACTCGGTATCATTTACCTTTCTTTAGTAGGAAGCAACCTCTCGGTGCACACCGATCCCAAAACTTGGCTTTCCAACCCACCGGCAATAATCAATTTTATGATAATGGGTTTGAGCAAAACTGTCGTGGGTAGGTGGCTCTGGCCAGGTGAAAATTTGAGAGCGAGTGTCGTTTCGATACTCATAGTATTGGTGTTGACTCTAATTTATAGATCTCGCCGAAAGTTGCTTGATAACCATATTTTGTTTGGATTCGTAGTGGCTATCGGTAGCTTCGTAACGCTGGCCGTTCCCAGGTGGAAGTTCGGCATTGAACATGCCCTGGCCAACTATTATGCATACTTCCCTCTTTCTTTCTTATTAATAGGGGTAGCGGTGCTGTTATACAGGATGAAGCTAACTGGAATAAAAAGAGTTTTGATTATGTCAATATTTCTGGTCCATATACCACTGTCTTGGACAGGCTTCGAAAGTTGGGCCAAACCCTGGGTTGTTAGGCCCCAGCAAACAAGGGCTTATTTCGCCGAACTAAACTCAACTCATCCCGGATCATGCCTTGAGAACAGATTTATACCTGAGTATGTTGTGCCTCAGAATATTTGGCGGATTGATTTTCTCTGGCCGATTTTCAAAAAGGACTTTGATCCGTTTTGCAACAAGAAAAACGAACCATGAAGAGAGCATTACCTTATCTATTTGTAACCTTGATCTTTGCAACGATTCTCAACCTTAGTCGAGCATCTTACTCTTTCATCAATACCCACGATGAAGATGACAATATTGTCTCCGGTTTTTTAATGTCCAGAAATAATTTGCAGATGTCCAAAGAGATATTCACACACCATTTACCGGGAGCTTATTTAATAAGCGAAGTCTTGGACAGAACTTTTCAGCCAACAGGAACTGATCAAAGCGTTTATGTTCACAGAACATTTATTACGATTTGGAATTATGTTTGGGCAGTGGTTCTAGTATCGGTGTGGGGTCCATTTTCAGTGTGGTTAGTGTTGGTCGTGGAACTCTTGCGAGCAAGCTACCTCCATAGTCTATTTCAGGCCGAAAATTTAGTGATATACCCAATGGTCTATTTATTGTTGACGTTAGTAACGGAAAGAAAAACACATCCCCTCTTGTCCGGTTTTTCTACCGGGCTTATAGCTGTTTTATTATCACCACTATGGCCTTTGATATTGTTAACCTCCTGTCGATTTTTATGGTTCAATCGTCTAAAGCCAAAATATATCGTTTTATGGCTAGTCGCGTTTCTAATACCGGTAGTGTGGACTTTGGTCAAAATAGATGTCCGTGGATTTGCGACTCAATTCTTTGGCTACAACGTGCTAACCTATGCTCCACTCTTAATTAACAATCCCGTCAAATATACACTTAAGGTGTTCTTGGCACCAGCGTTAGTAATGAAGAATTTGTCATTGACAACAAAGAATATCTCTATTCAGCTTCTTGTTTTGTTTCTTTTTATTTTTGATTTTAAAAGAATCAAGTTTAGGACTCTGATAATCTTTGGCCTTCTTCTTGGAATGATTGGGTATAGAAGTGTACCGGGACTAAATAACGTGTTGGATTTTCACGCATTACCCTGGGTAGCGGCACTAGGCGCATTGTGTTGGTACAAATACTTTGGTGCTATCAGGCAGAAAGGATTCTTGTGGACTCTTGTACTTCTTGTTCCCCTTTTCATGTTTCTAATGAATCCATCAGACTATTTTCCAAATCAGAAGCAGGCGGGGAAAATGGTGATTAGATATGCCGATAAGAGTCCGGTAGTAAATTATTTAAATTCAATCAAAGCTACCGGTGATACTTTATTTACCCTGCCGGCTCACACCTTACTTTATCAACAAACAAACATCATCCCGTTCAACAAGTTTCTCTTTTATCTCCCCTGGATGGAGCAGTCGCCGATTCTGTACACGGAATTAGTTGACTCGTTTCAAGATCGGCTACCAACCTTTTTATTTATTGATAAAATCCATTTTCCCTATTTTCCTCCGGATGAAATCAGTAAATTACTGAAAAACTACGAGGAAATAAAAATCATCGAAAACGAGCCGCCAGTATACATCTTAAATAATTATCAATTTTCGATAACCAAATAGAAACAGGACAGGGAACGGCGCGAAAAAGCCCATGGCTGATATAATTATGGGTGTAGATTGGTCGCGTAGCGCAGCTGGTTAGCGCACCGCATTCACATTGCGGGGGTCACTGGTTCGAATCCAGTCGCGACCACAAACACAACCAGAAGTTGAATAATCGGACGACCCCAGTTAAACTTAACTGATGTCTTTCTTTCGGAAACTGGTTCATGTTGTCTACGAGTTTGTTGAGGCCTTTGTTATCTCAGCCTCTGTTTTTGTGGTGATTTACCTTTTTTTGATGCAACCGCACCAAGTAAAAGGAAGTTCTATGTTTCCCACCTTCAAGGATAAAGAGTACTTGTTGACGGATAAAGTGACCTACAGAACACGAGCACCAAGAGATGGGGATGTGATTGTCTTCAAAGCTCCTATAAACGAGGATTTTGACTTTATAAAGAGAATAATTGCCACCCCAGGACAAACTGTGATGTTAAAAGAGGGCAGAGTCTATGTCGACGGACAAATGCTGGACGAATTTTATCTCCCTAAGGAATATATGACGGTGCCAGGGCAGTTCTTGCACGAAGGTGAGGAATACACCGTGCTACCAGAGGAGATCATGACTTTTGGAGATAATCGTGACCATTCATCCGATAGTCGAGATTGGGGTCCGGTACCTTACAGAAATATTGTAGGTAAGGTGTTTTTTAGATACTGGCCATCGAATGTGGCTGGTCTGGTGATGTCTCAGTAGACTAGTATTCTCTGGAACTGTTTTGATCTGTTTGAGTATCACCGACTGACATTGGCGAAGAATTGGAAAAGGGCTCAAAGGGGTTTATGTAAGTACTTTCAGCTTCTTGAGACTCAATTACTTCAATATCGGAGATGGCCGCCCCGTCGAGCGGCGGGGCAACAATTGGTGTTTCGTCCGGGATGACGAGTAAGTCGTGGATCTTTTGAATTTGTTTTTCGGTTTCTTCTGGATTACCTCTTAAAACAATATGTATCGCGGTTTCAACCCTAGATCTTCTCATCTTGACGTGGGCATTTTCTCCGATTGATTTTTCGATTTCACTGGCCATGCTATCGATAGATTCATTAACAGTTTTAGTATTGAAACCATCCTGAGGCTTGGACTTATGCATACTTTTCTTGAATCTGCGTGCAAGTTCTTCCGCCCTTCTAACTGACCCACCTTCACGAAGGATAATCTTGTACGCCTCAATCATCGATTGAGTATCAGGAATGGCGGCCAAAGCCCTTGCGTGACCTTCAGAGATAACTCCAGAAATCAAGCCATCTTTTAAAGCATCTGGGAGCTCCAAAAGTCGAAGCGTGTTACTAACGAAGGCTGGGCTTTTGCCAATTCTTTGACATATATCTGAGTTTCCCAAATTAAATTCTCTGATTAGGCGATCGAAGGAATTGGCACGGTCAACCGGATTGAGGTCAGTTCGCTGAACATTCTCAACTATAGCCATCTCCAACATTCCCTGGGGTGAGGTTTCGATGATGCGGACAGGTACTTCTTTTAGTCCAGCAAGCCGAGATGCACGCCAGCGTCGTTCACCTGCAATAATTTGATAGCCTGCCGGAGTGTGGGCAACAATGAGCGGCTGAATAATACCGTGTGTTTTGATCGAATCAATAAGCTCGGATAGAGATTCGGGAGTAATGACACCTCTGGGCTGAAGAGGATTTGGTTGTAAATAGTCTATCGGAAGTATGGCAACCGGTTGATCGTCCATTTATTTTGCGATTACGTCAACGTAATTAACGCCGTGCAATTTTCTGTATTTGACGGTCCCTTCTTTAAGAGAAAAAAGCGTGAAGTCTCGTCCAAGCTCAGTGTTTTGACCGGCATGGAAATCGGCTCCTCTTTGCCTTACTATTATCTGACCGGTTTTGACTATCTGACTACCGTAAATTTTGACCCCTAGTCTTTTACCTGCTCTCTGAGAATGTTGTCTGGTTGCTCCACCGGATTTAACGTG
>PFUC01000084.1 GCA_002789895.1 Candidatus Collierbacteria bacterium CG_4_9_14_3_um_filter_43_16 | reverse complement strand
GAAACGTCTCAAGAAATGTTCCACTTCCGGTTGGGATCGAGATGCCAAACAAGCCACCGGCTGTGACTATGTTCAGTGGCTCAAAGGTAACTTCAGCGCTCCCGCCAACGGGGAAGAGTTTCTACCTCCTGAGGACATCTTCTAATCCTTATTTACCGATTCCCAAAAGCTGTTTTTGCATCTACAATTATTTTATGGTGAAAAACAGGCCATCCAACCTCGATACTCTTTCCGAAAAAATGACCTACCACATCGGTACCAGCGCTTCTATCGTCATCCATACGCTTCTCTTCATCGGCATTTTCTCTTTGAGATTTTTTGGTCAGTCTACCGAGGACATTCTGTTGATTCTTACTACTGCGGTTTCCTTGGAAGCCATCTATCTCGCCATTTTTATTCAGATGACCGTCAATCGCACCACCGAAAGCCTCGCTGGCGTAGAGGAAGATATTGACGATATTCAAGAGGATATCGATGACATTCAGGAAGACGTCAGTGAAGATTCGATCGAGGACGTGGATATGGTGAAAATCTTAAAAGACATGGAGTTGAGGCTACGGGATCTCCAAAAAGACATTTCCACCCTTCAGAAACAAAATAAAAGTTGACTTGCTTCTGCCTATAGGATAGAATCTCCATATTCTAGGGTTCCTTGATAATCGAGCCTGTTTGGTGGAGGTATTATGAGAAATTTAAGATATTTCGTCATCGTCGTAATTATGTTGTTTACTTTAGCTTGCGGTGTCGGGGCCACCTTGGGAGACTGGCTCGAACAAGGCGAAATCACCTTTGTGGAACCAAGCTCAGGAAAGGTTTTTCACGATGCCAACACCGGTGTCCTAAGCATTGGTGAGGTCACCCTCGCATCCAGCTTTGATGACGTTAAAGAGGTGACTCTGAGTGTTGATGGATTTTTTTGGACATGTTATGTCCAAAAAGGGAATAATCCTTGTCCAGGAGGCCAACTCCAGGCTCCTGGCAACCACGTTATCCGAGCCGAGACAACCAAACGCGACGGCTCTATTGTTTCTACTGAGACTAGTGTGTCCTGGGTGCCATACTCGTCGGTAGACATAATGGTGGCAAATCTCTTTGGCTCATCCGATCCTACTGCTGGCTATTATTTGCTGGGGGGGATTGTCATCGTCGGTTTGGTGATCACCCTCTCCATCAAGGGTGGCAAACTAGGAGCTGTGTTCGCATTTATCGCCTGCATGGTCATTCTGGCCCTCTTCTTTCTTCAGTCTGGAGCCACTGGACCGGCGCTCGCCGTTGCCCAGGGGTTATTTGGTGTCGTTGCTGGAGCCTTTGTGGTCTTTATCATCTACACCTGGATTACCAGGGGCGGATCGGTCCACGTTGCTCCGTTTGTCGAATACACTGATGGAAACAGACGGGTGAGAATGGGACAAGGTATATATTTGGGTCCAGCAGATCGTGGTCCAGATCTTTCAAGAATGGGTGACTCAGCCGCCAGAGCAATTTCTGCCGGAGATCCGCATTTATTACCGAGTGAAAATCAGCAGGTTCTCGACGCAAGACCTGAGGACGACCTTCCTATGCTTGAACCTAGTGTTCGAAGAAGGGGTTTCTTTAGCAGAAGAAATAGATAATTGCATTTGCCCCCACTTTTTAGTGGGGGTTTTATTTTCGCCCAATCACCTTTCTAACTGCCGCCTTGATGGCTTCTTTCCCCATACCATACTTTTCCATGATGTCTTTTGGACTTCCAGACTCTGCAAACGTATTTTGCAGTCCGACAAACTCCATCGGGGCCGGTCTTTTAAGGGCCAGTAGTTCAGCGATGGCACCTCCCAGTCCACCCATCACCTGATGATCTTCCACACTGACGGCGCAACCTGTTTTTTCAATGAGATCAAGCACCCCCTCCGTGTCCAGTGGCTTGATACAGGCGATATTAGCCACGAGCACGTTTATTCCCTCGCTTTCCAATTCTTTCCCGGCCACCATGGCGTGATAAAGCATGTGTCCTGTTCCAAAGATGGTGCACTGTGGATTCTCGGTCACCCAAAATGTTTGTATTTTTTTATCAAATGGTGTTTCTTCCGTGGTCATTACCACCGATTTATCTCGGCTAAATCGGAGGTACACCGGCCCGTCGATATCGGCAGACATTATGACAGCTTTTCTGCTCTCATGGCTATCGCAAGGTACTATCACTTCAATACCCGGCCAGCATCTGGTGATCGCTATATCCTCTGTCGCCTGATGAGTCGCTCCGTCCGGTCCGGTCATTACTCCGCTGTGGTGTCCAGCGATTTTTACATTTGAGTGGTTATATACAATTGTCGTCCGAATAGTTTCCCAATTCTTTCCCGGTGAAAAAGTAGCGTAGGAGGACATAAAGGGAATTTTTCTACTAACACCCAGGCCGGCCGCGATCGCCGCCATGTTTTGTTCCGCCACTCCGCACTCAAAAAATCTTTCCGGAAATTTTTTGGAAAATTCTTCGGTTCTGGTTGATTCGTTCAGATCGGCTGTCAGGACTACCACTGCCGGATTGGTTTCTCCCAAATATATCAGTCCGGTTCCAAAGCCATCTCTCGTGGCTTTCATCTCGGCCGTCTTATCGAACATTTTTTGATTCAGTTTTAGGTCAGGATTAAGCATGTTCTTTATTGATGTTCACTTTCTATTTTTCCTTGTAACGTCCTTAGATCAGCCAAAGCTATTTTTGCCTGTTCACCTTTTGCTGGTGAGCCGGCCACCTCACCGACATCCGGAGGAGATCCATGCCACAAGTAGCTATTTTCCATAAAACTTACGCCTTTACCTGGTATGGTATGAGCAATAATCACCGTTGGTTTATTAAAAATTGCCTTGGCCTCACGGACTGCATCTACGAAAGTTCGGATATTATTCCCATCGACCTCCAAGACATGCCATCCAAAAGCTTCATATTTCTCTCGTAGAGGTTCCAGTGGCATAATGTCTTCGGTGAAGCCATCGATCTGAATATTATTTCTGTCGATAATTACAGTCAGGTTGTTGATTTTATTTTTCCCTGCAAACATGATTGCCTCCCAGGTATTTCCCTCTTGGTGTTCGCCGTCGGAAGTAATACAGTAGATGTAGTGATTTTTGTGATCCAGTTTAGCGGCTAGAGCGTATCCAATTGACTGTGATAACCCTTCCCCCAGCGGTCCTGAAGTAGTTTCCACACCATCCAAAGCCGTCCGGTGCGGGTGACCTTGCAGTCTGGAGTTTATTTTTCTTAATGTCTTTAGCTCTTCAATCGGAAAGTACCCGGCCATTGCCATGACCACGTAGCGGATCGGGCAGATATGCCCGTTACTTAGAATTAGCCTGTCTCTATCCGGTTTATGAGGGTCTTTTGGGTCATGATTCAGGATATGAAAATAAAGTGCCACAAAAATATCCGCCATCCCCAGTGGTCCAGCGCTGTGTCCAGATTTAGCTTCCAAGAGCGTTTCTATGACCAGCTCTCTAGCTTTGACGGCCTTTTCCTGCAAATCTAAAAGTTTTTCTGGCGTCAGATCGACGTCTAGGTTATCTACTATCATATTTTTAATATCATTATCAGGTCGGCTACATTTGACCCTAATTTATCCGTTAGGATTCCATCGGAATCAAACGATAATATCAGTGTATCATTATCGACTGGCAAATAAACCAAGACCAGTGCTTGGTTTCTACCACCCTTTCCGGATCGGCTTGCCACGATCTTTGTCATAAACCTCATGGCTAACATCGCCAGATATTCTTTACTTCCTCCATAAAAAACAAATCTAACGGATATATTTTTCTCCAACTTTTCTATTTCTGCCAACCACTGATTATTTGTACTGCCGTCAAAATAAACCAGCTCGGGGTTTACGTCCGGTAAGGGGACAATCTTCATCTCCGGGTAAATTTGCTTAATAATTTTCCGTCTCTGTTCATAAGAAAAAGGGGTTCGGTAGTTACACGAGTCAGACGATCCGATTATTATCAAACAATTTTCCAAACCTCTCTCTCTGATCATCGAATCAGACTGAGCTTGATGGCCTTTATAAAAAGGGGAAAATCGACCCAGCAATACCCCTACATCCTTCATTTATTTTTAGCTAAGGCCATGATAGTGTATATTATACACACAATTTCCCCGTCACCAGCATTTCTTTTTTCTCTTTTGTCCACCTTTTCAGTTCTCTTTCCCTCCTCATTGCCTCTCCTCTAGTTGGCTGTTCTTCAGTGTAGACCAGTTCGACATTGTCAAAGCAGCGTACATACTTGGCCGATCTACAGGTTTTACTTTGATGTTCTCTGACCCTTCGCTCCAGATTATTAGTTTGTCCAATATACAATGTGTTAGCCGACGTTCTCAAGATATACACAAAGTAATTCATAGAAAAGTCTAGAACTGGAAGTTCTCCAGTTGAGTGTTTAATTGTTGCCAAACAATGTCCCAAGTCCCTGTCGATATCGATTTGTCCACTAATTAATTCTACCAGTCTGATGAAAATAGTATGATAACACGATTAAAATATTAGCACAGCTTTCCAGCGGACTACCTAATCAATATCTAACCTTATAGTTTTTTACCACGCTTTGACCACCAGTGGTCTGATAGGTGATCCTCAGACGCACAGTATTTACATTTTTATGAGCTGTACAAACCCTGTAGGAGCATGATCCCAAAATACTCTACCGCCTGCTCCCTGATCTACACCGTTACTGGCATAGATTAACTCATAAGCAATGTCTTTTGTGTTGCTCACTCCTTTGAAGCTCACATTCAAGTACTGCTTCCACCCACTAAATTTGGCAGATATTGACAAGGGGCTATTCCTCGAAGCAGTTGTTACTACTGTTTTTTCCCCACTCTCTTTTTGGCTGCCAATGCTGGAGAGGCACCAATCAATAAAAAAATCACGGTACAGGTCAAAAATTCCCAAGAGCTTCTTTTTTTCAAAACGAATCCTTGTTCCGGTTACCGCGCTTCTTTTAATTGGCGCTTCTGTCACTTATTCGTTTTCCAAGCGAGAACCGAGGAAACAAGAAATAACCGAAATAACTTCCCTTACGCCTACTGCGACTCCAATCAAGATGTTAACCTGGATAGATGAGGCTGGTTTTTCCTTCAAGTATCCGGAAGGCACCAGTATAGATTATCATCCTGATGATAAGAAAAACTATGCGAACATTACTCTTGTTTTTCCCTCTAATAAAACCGCACAGATAATTATGACAGACAATACAAATAAAAATTTAGATGCATGGGCTGGCCAAAACTCTGCCCTGGATACGACATTGGACGAACGTCCAGCCAAGAAAATATTTAAAGATGGTCAAGAAATAATTGCTTGTATTGATAATGACGTTTTGGTCACCATTACCGGAAATGATACCTCTGATATTATCAAGTCTTGGACTTTTATATATCCGACACCCACTATCATCGCCAAATCTACTAATGCTAATAATGATAATGGCAGTATTTTAGAAGAATATTAAAATATTTTTTTCCAATTTCTATCAGTTCTAGTTCGGTGTATCTTTTTTAGCTTTCTTTGATCTCTTTGCCATTTTACGAACGATCCACGAGAATGTAGGACTCTTGTATACGAGTTTACCCATTGTGCCGCTGGCCATTCACCAACTGATCTGCACTTAGTATATTTGTAAACCACGTAGTTACGAAATTCGTTCGTATCTTGGGCGTGAACTAAAGGTGTTGATCTTTTGACAATCTGTAGCAGGCACAAGTCTACACTGGGAATAGGTCTAAAATCGGTTCTTTTGAAAATGTGACTGATTTTCATTTCAAACCAAGGATAAAAAAGAATGGAGAGCATGCTCTTCTTTCCCTGATTAACCATGAATTTTTCGGCGGCTTCTTTTTGGACAATCAGATCGCATATGTTTGGTGGGTTATCCGAAAACAACAACCTCTTAACAATCTCCCCTGTTATAGAAAATGGAATATTCGAAAAGACTCTGTATGGTTCTTTTGGTAGTTCAAAATCCAAAAAATTTCCACAAACGATCTCCAAAGCTTTATTGTTTCCAAATCGATTAGACACTTGGTCGGCCAACGCTTTGTCTATTTCCACTGCAATCACTTTCCCGGAAACTGATAGTAAACCCTCGGTAATATTGCCGTTTCCGGCCCCTATCTCCAAAACAGTATCATGCCATAAGATACCAGAGCTGATGATAAGCCTAGATATCAGCGCCTTATTCCCAAGAAAGTTCTGTGATAGTAGTTTTTGCTTTGCATTGAACATGGCGGAGGATGAAGCAAATAATCACTATAACCTCATTATATCAGAATCCAACGCCCTGTCAACTGTTATAGGCCAATTAGTGTGCATAACATTGTTTTGTCATCCCCGCGAAGGCGGGGATCTATATAAGTAAGTTCCGGATGGATTCACCCCTTCGGGTACCAGCGGCCCACTCAGGTCGGGAATGACAGGGTATATTACTTATTCAACGGTCTCTACACCTAGCCAAAAATCCTCTTTATCCTACCCGTGATTTTATCCGTCCAGTCATTGGCCCACTCTTCTGCTTTAACTCTTCGTATTACCTCCTGCCAGCCGGAATTCCCCAGGTTCTCCGCTACCGTGGCAATAGTGGCCGAACTAACCTTAATATTATTTTTGACGTCTTCGTAGTTTCGTCTCTTATCCAGGTAAAGAGCGATCCCCAGTCTTTTTATTATCGCCTTTCTTTCTCCCTCTGTCAGGATGTCACCAAGTACCATCTTCAGATCCTCCGGCGAGTTTATCTCCGCCAGTACCTGGTAAAACACTTGGTCTAACTGTTTCTCCAGCGTCTTGTTAATGGGGTTTTGTGAAACTTGCATATTTCTGTCCTAAATATTAGTACCTCTTCAATTAATTAAACCACACCGCCCTCGTCATTGCGAGGAGGTACTCCGACGTGAGCGTATTTTAAATAGGTAAGAATTGTGATAAACTCTGTGTCATGCCAAGAGGAATAAAAAACACAACCAATGTTAGTGACAAAAACACTAAACAAGAAATACTAAGTGCTTACCAGCAGTTAGCAACTTCTGTAATTGAGGGAGAGACCGCTGAAAATTTTGACGAAAAAATACAACTCGTCAAAAGAGGATTTGAGGTTGATACCAATACTGTAGTTTCTGATGTTACCAAAACAGTGACAGGAGCAGTTGAGCAAGTAGAAAAGAAACTTAACGAAGCATTGAATTTCATCGAAGAAGTAAGAAAAGCTGGGGAGAACCAAAAACGAGAACTAATAAAGATTAAGGAAGAATCTGAGAAAGAAAGGATCAGAAAAGAAGAAGAGTTCGATTATGGATTTAGAATTCGTAAAGAGAGACAAGAGTTGGAATTAACAGAAGCCAATAGGAAGGTTGAAACCGATCTAAAACAAAGACAAGAAGTTCTAAAGGCTCAAGAGGAGGAGTTAGAAAGTTTGAGGGGACAAGTAAAGATGTTTGAAGCAAGGATGCAAAAGACAGTAAATGATGCTGTGGCAGTAGCCTTGAAGGATCAAAAGATTGAGCTAGAACACCTAAGGGCCATCGAAAATGCTGAGTCCAAGTCTAAAAACAATTTGCTTGAACAGCAAGTAGTAAATGATGGAAAGACGATAGAGACATTACGGAGTGAAATTACTCGTCTTAACGGAGTCTTGGTGGAAACGACATCTCAGATGACCCGAATCGCCGAAAAAGCAGTGAGCAGGGTAGAACAGTACGTCACAGCTCCAGCAAACAAAACAATGCCTTAATAGTCATTGTGGCGGGGAGATTAGATACAAGATATATTAGACTTGTCGCAAAATAAGTAACATCACCTCCCCCTCCCCAGATATTGGTTAACAAGAGTCTTTGGTAATTGGTCGGGTGAAGTTG
>PFUC01000071.1 GCA_002789895.1 Candidatus Collierbacteria bacterium CG_4_9_14_3_um_filter_43_16 | reverse complement strand
CAAGTTGGCACGGTTTGGTCATAACGCAACATCACCTCCCGACCCCCATTATCGATAAACTTATAAAACAGTTTCTCGTCCTCGCCGATTTCGCCTTGAAAGAGAGAGTAAGATTCGAGTGATGGTGTTTCGATTGGCTCGTAGCCCCATTTCTCTGCCACTTCCACCATCTTGTCTCTTACCCATTGACGTTTAGCGGCATCGGCCGGCAAAAAGTCCCTGAATCCCTTTAGTGTTTGTATTTGCATGTGTTTATTATATGTTAATTAATGGTAAACCTGTTTACATACCTTCTTCTCATCAAGATCTCAGCTCTTTTACCCAAAGGTATCTTTTTGTCATTCATAAAAGTAAGAAACTCCTTTCGTTCGTCAGAGATCAATCTTTTTATCTCCTCCAGATACTTCTTATTATCCTCCTTTGAGATCAAAAGATTCTCGCTTCCTTTGTATTTTCTAATAATAGTTTCAGGGCAGTCACGACTGTAAAGTTTTTTTCTACAGTTAACTATTTTGACAATCTCAGGCAGATATCTGGAGATGTATGTCTTGGTTGGAAACCAATCCACTTTTTCAAAGTCAGACTTTTTTATAGTCCCTCCTCCCGATATTATTTCCAAGATATCTTTCCATTCCTTAATATCTTTTATTAGCGACCGCACTGCCTCAAGATACTTTTCTCCGTACTCATTTTTTACTGACACTTCCACCTCAAGGCTTCCCCAGGCCACTTCGAGATCATTATCTACGATGTTCCTACTGGCCATTCGCATCAAAGTCTCCCCGGTATTACTTCCAATTCCCAAGGTCTTCTTCATCGCCAAAAGATAGCTTTTACTCCTCTCATACTTATTATTACCAATCCAATCTGAAAAGGTCACATAAAATGG
Source organism: Candidatus Collierbacteria bacterium CG_4_9_14_3_um_filter_43_16 (assembly GCA_002789895.1). Classification (GTDB taxonomy): domain Bacteria; phylum Patescibacteriota; class Microgenomatia; order UBA1400; family MFAQ01; genus UBA10133. The sequence goes on along the minus strand of PFUC01000071.1, from coordinate 7,574 downwards.
CAGATTAGCCATACACTCCCTCATTGGATTAACGATTACCCCATCAATTAACTCCAGCACCTCCTTTTCAATTGGATAAAAACCACCCAAATTGAAAGTCCCCTTCGCTTGTTCGCAATCATTTACCGGGTAGTTGGACCAGAAAATTATTCTGGCATCTTTACGTAAAATATTTTTTACTCTCTGCACGTCAGCCAAACTTATTGTTTTAGAGAAGATGGTGTTACCGGTCCAAATAATCCCAATTTCCTTATTCAATTTTTTCGTTGCTATCGTAATGGGACTCTCTTTTCGGAAACAATAATCCGGTCCACAAAACCAGTAATTTTCAATCATTCCCCGAGTTTCCTCATAGATCTCATTTACGATTTGAATCACTTTACCAAAGTTATTACCTACTCCTTCTCTATCATCCACCACGTCATAGGCTAGCGGAATATCGTCAAATAGCAGCATAATATTCTTACAGCCCACATTCATAACTTGCTCGATCTTTCTCATAGTGTTTCTCTTGATTAGTTCAGGGAAAACACTCCCTTCAATACTAGGATTAACTCCATATATGAACTTAATTCCCCGGCGTTCACATCTCTCTATTAGTCTTGCAATCTTCTCGATCTCTGCGTCCGGGTATAAGATGTCATATTTCTTGGTGACATATGGATCATCTTTGGGGCAGTAAATATATGTGTCAATTTTTCTCGCTTTCTTAGCCACAAACTCGACTGTTTGGAGTCTTTCCGTTTCCGACCAAATAGGGAGAGGTTCACTAAAGAACCCCTCCACAATACCGTATGTCTTTTCTCGTTTTTTCATTGGATTAAACCATTTTTATTTGTAGATAAAACAAGTCTTCTCTTTTCTTTTCCTCAGAGACACTAAATATTTCCAATCCATATCTTTCTAGGACTTCAAGGATCGGTACTTGATAATTATCGTAAACTTCTTCTAGTTTCTTGGGGATTGGAAATCTAGCCAAAGTCAGATTAATCGCCAATTCAATATCTCCAGAATGTAAATCTTTTTCTTTAGGTGTTTCCCCCCGCACCAGATCATCAACTGCAAATCCATTTACCCACTGAGAAATAGGTGGCTGGCGAAGATCAATCCAAGACCGAACCGCTCTTCGATTACTCCACTTAAATATCAAATTATCTGTAGTCCTCACTCCACCGGGAGAAACTCTCTCCGATATCCTAATATTTTGATCCAGCTCATCCTCTTTCAATCGCTGTAGTCCATAGCCTCCTTTGCCGGCGACACTCTCCATTCTCTCAGCCTGAGGCACCTGGATCCCCCTCTGAATCGCCTCTCCAAAAATAAGCTGGTTTCTCACCTCATTAGACAAATTGGCGTTATTTATCTGACTTTTAATTATTTGAGGCAATTCACGCATCAATTCCGATCCAATCCACAGTCCCCAATCGTTCTCTGTGGGAAACTCTTTGCTATCCCAATCGCTTGTACACTGAACTAGTTTTGTCTTTGAACTATTGAATTCCCCAAGCAATTCCTCAAATCCACCGATAGCGAAACCTTCAAAATCTCCGTCCATCTGCAAAAAAATCGGCAATTGGGAAGCCTTGTTTTGTTTCCACAACTTCATCGCCGAAATATTCAAGATATCTCTCAGAATTCCAATAGGGGCCTCGTTTGGAGTTATTGCCATTTCATTCGCGAAGGGTCCATCTATAGTACCCAAATCCTTGGGAATGTCGGCATCCATCACCAATCCATTCAATCCTAGTACCTCAATGGATTCTTTGGCCAGAGTATTTGTCTCATCAGCCATCGAGCCGGCCGGTCTATTTACCAAAATTAATATCCCGACTTCCCCCGTTTTTACCATAGGATCGTTGGACAAATTTATTAGAGTATTTACAATAACCCCTTCTTCTTGTCCCCCTATACCCACCACGGGAATCGTTAAGACCATTTTCGGTTCTATCTTCCATTCTCTGTTCTTTACCAACTCCTCTGTTATTTCGTAAACAAAGTTATCGACATTTTTAACTCGTTCGAGATAATCAAGAACCCGATCTGATGGAGACAAATTCTCTGTTCCCAAGAGGCCGATTCCTTGTCTTCTCCCTATTTCGGCATCAATGAGCTTTCGGTTTCCCTGAGCTTCTTTGGTTAGTGACACTTCTTTTTGTATATTTTCTATACTTATATTTTTTTCCATTTTTTTGATATTTTTTATAAAATTTGATTAATTTAGACCACAAAAAAGACGGTACCTCTACCGTCTTGTTGATCTAAAATTAACAAAGGGATCACAAAACGGTACCCGTCTTGGTATGCTGATGCTTCCCGGTCAGGTTTAATCTTGAAATTGCCATTTTATATCCTCCCATACCACGCTCCAGCCACTGATTTATCCTTGTTATGGTAGCTGTACTTACTTTTGTTTGTTTATAAATCTCCCTATATGACACCCCTTTGGTTAGAAGTTCTGCCACTTTAAACCTTTCTGCAAAAGTTTCAATTTCTTGAGGTGTCATCAAATCACGGAAGAACATCTCTGCTTCATTCACGGTCTTGAGCTCAAGAACAGCCCGAAACAGTCGGGTGGTATCTTCATTCTTCCAGTTGTCTCTGTCGTCTAAGTTTTTCATATTATTGTCTTCATGTATTAGCATATTAGCACACTAACACACTCCTGTCAAGTAACAAAAAAACCACTCCCATAAGGGTGGGTCAAGATCAAACTATTTTTTTAAGAGCACAATTTCCACTGTCAACACAGCGGCGCCGACAATTCTTAACACCCACTCCGTAACCGAAATTGCCTTTGCCATCACAAATATTGTAGGAAAGAGCGTCGAGGCAAATAAGGTCGCAAAGAAGGATAAAACGATCTCTCCGGTCATTACCAGATTCTTCGTCGTCAATGGGAGAGGTGTAATCCAGTCTATGGCTATCGCCGAATTGCTCTGGCTCTACACAAACCGTTATTTTTTCTTCAGCCTCTCTGAGATCTCACCCTCAAGACAGGAAACCATGTTCTCTACGTCTCCGATATCTGTCCATGGATGCATGGCGACAAACCTGAAAGCAGATCTTCCATTGTCCACCTCATCGTTGGTCGATACATAGTATCCATATTTTTGATCTACAGCTTGCTGAACATCTCTCACCAGACGGCTATATCCCTCCTTGCTTAGTACCAAATTGTTTGATAATCCAATTAGTAGCGTATTTAGTTCAGGAACGTGCAGAGGTCTTAATAGCTCAGACTGGTTCACCCGCACGTAACAATATTCCGTTAGATCAAGAGTATGGTCCAGTAGGGCAGTAAAACCATCTTTCCCCAATAGTTTTTCAGTTGCCCAAGTAGCCATTACCCCACCCGCTCCCAGCGATCCTTCCACCCGTGCCGCAAAACCAAAGTTTCTGTTTACTGGGTCCCCCAATAGCCCTTTGTTGTCGTCAGGTTGCAAATATCTTGCGCTTTTCTGTATCAAGGCGTGATCTTTTCGGCTCTTAAATAGCACTGCACCGGCCTGGTATGGTACATAAAGCATTTTATGCGGATCAACGGTAATTGAATCGGCCCTATTAATGCCCTTAAACAAGCCACCACGACTTGATAGGATAAAAGGGCCTCCATAAGCCGCATCAATGTGTAAATGTGTTTTTGTCGCCGATGCCACATTGGCCAAACCGTCCAGATCATCAACTTCAGCCGTCTCCGTCTCACCAGCCAAGCCTACCAGAGCCAAAACATGTTCTCCTTTTCGATTAATCTTCCAGATCGCTTTTTTTGCCTCCTCAGTATCTGTCTTGTACCCTTTTCTGGGTAATAGGGTCAGTACTACATTTTCTGTCCCCAAGATTACACATGCTTTATCTATCGAATAATGCCTCATATCATTTACCAAGACGTGCATTATTGTTCCGGGTTTCCACTTCCCGGTTTCTTTGAGTTCTTTAATTTTCTTTTCTCTGGCTACCCACAATGCCGCCAAGTTAGCTAAAGTCCCATCGGTCACAATATTTCCACTTGCCTCTCTTTTATCGTAACCAAACATATCGATCAACCAATCGGTTGCCTCAAGTTCCATTTCATGCTCCGACATTGACACTTCTTTCACAATAGTGTTGGTGTTCATGTACGCCGCTACCAAGTTAGCCAATATGCCGATTTTCCCTCCACTAGGATGTATTTGGCCCATAAACTTGTGGTCGAATTTTCTCGTGGCTATTTCTCTTTGCAAAAGCTCTCCCATTATCTCCACCAGGTCATCCGAATCCTTAGATCTAGATAACCAATCCTGAGTTTTCTGGTCCATCTTCTCGATATCACCCCCAGTTGCGTATATCTGCGCCATCACTCTAATGGTGTCTGCTCCCAGCTGCGCCAACTTCTCTGACGTTTCCGGCCTTCTGGGATCAGTAAAATATTCTCTTGCTTGTTCGAACTTTTTGTTCATATTATTTATTTGTTAATATCTGCCTACAAAAAAACACCCGAAGGTGTTTTTTCCTGTAATTACTGACCATGCTATATTTCATCTATTCCCAATGTACACTTTCCATCCGGTTTGTCAATTAGCTGTTATGCATTTCTGAACTTCTGGTCAATATTCTGGATCGCCTTAACCACGCTAGGGTCTAACACACCACTCACGATCTTAATCGGCGCCAACAATGTCCCCTTTTTTAATTTCCCAAGCAGTATCACCGGAAATCCATCCTTGTCACGATTTCTGTCAAAACCACAAGGTATAAAACCCATGTCTAAACTTTCTAAGATGGCCATAGTGTTGTTCGGATTGGCACTCATAGGAATCAAGGTAAATTGGGAATATTTTTCGGATTCCTTCACTACCAATTCAAACTTTACTCCACTTTTATCAGGCAAAATAACCGAAAAGGGTTGTTTCTCGGCTAGAGTCCAGTTCGTTAATCTTGAAGATCTTCCTTGTTTTATCTCCAATCCTTCATCAAAACTTTCTTTAGACATAGGAACAGCTATTTCGGTTAGCAGATTGAATCCGGCCATATCATCAGGGAAAAAAGCCGGTAAACCGCTCGGAATTAATTTTGACGAAGAAAAAATAAACATTTCCTGTCTGTTTGGGTTTCCGTGGTTAAATGCCGGCACTGTTGCCTGAGGAATCAGACCTAGATGCCTAAAACAAACAACTTGGGTTGCCTCTCCAGAAGGCACCCCACCAAACCCATCCGAAATTCTCACTTCGGCTACCAGTGGAGATTCGGCGTTCATCATGTGATGTTGCGCCGCCAATAGCATTAACAATCCTCCCGCGCCATTTTCCAAAGATACAGCTCTCCCAACTTCTACACTACCATCAGACTGTTTCACTAGCGCTGCAGACCCTATTGGTTTCTCACCTTTCACCGCAAACCATAGCCTACAGTTTCCTCGCGCAATATCTTGCAACAGAGAGTCTCTTCTCTTGGTGATTCCATGCTCAACATACATTGTGGAAAGGAGCTGGGTCAACCACTCCGCCTGTATATCAAAAGGCAAGTTATCTTCAGGACTGATTATCACGACCTCTCTGGATAATTGTTCAGTTTTTCGCTCAATCACTGACTCCAGTTGTTCCTTATTCATATGGTTTAGTTGGTTAGTATTAAATAACAAAAAGCCCTCGTCAAACCCCAATAAAATATTGGAATTAGACAAGGGCCTTTTAAAAAGACGGTACCACCTTGTTTCTTCATCATCTTGCAATGATGAACTTAATTAGTGCTCTGTTTACCACTAGGGTGACACACTCTTTCTCTATTACGGGAGAACCCGTATCTTGTATTACAAGATCTGCTCCAGAGGGTAATTCAACATTTGTGTCCGACTTGCTTTCACCACTCGCAAGTTCTCTTTTGTCACCACAGATATCTACTATTTCTCTTTCGACGCTTTATTTAATCTTTTTAAAGAATATACAAATTTATCAATCCAAAGGCTTCTTGTCAACTACTTCACCAATTTCAAATACTTCCTTTTCCCAATCCTCACCACATTTTCGCCTTGATTCAGAGCCAGCTCAGCTTCTCCGTTGACCCTTTTTTCATTGAGATAGATCGCCCCTTCCTTAAGCAAAGTCTTAAATTCAGTGTTGCTAGAGACCAATCCCTGTTCCAAAGTAATCCTCATCAAACTATCCTCCGCACCAAGCACCAACAACTTCGCACCAACCACTACTTGTGGCGTATCTTCTCCTGCTGTCTTCTCTACCACTGTTTTTCTAAAGTGCTCTTCTGCCACGACTATCGCCTCTTCCCCATGTAACTCTTTTACGACAATATTTGCCAATTCCTTTTTGAGATTCATCGGGTTCTCCCCCTTTTCCAGCCTTGCTTTAGCTTCATCGATTATTTCCTGAGAAGCATTTGTTCCCATCAGGAAATAGGTCAAAATCACATCATCTGCAGTCGACATTATCTTGCCATATATCTCTTCGGGTGAATCCTCGATCCAAATCGCGTTTCCCCAAGATTTACTCATCTTGCGTCCATCAGTTCCTGGTAAAAATCCGTTGGCCAACACAAAGGATTCTTTCCCTCTTAGATTCTTTTGGAGAGTTCTTCCCGCCTGCATATTAAAGGTCTGATCAGTACCTCCCAGCTGGATATCCGTATCCATAAAGTAGCTGTCATATCCCTGCATGATGGGATACAGCACTTCCGGCAAACTCACGGGCTTACCCTCTGTCAATCTTTTCTTTATCAGTTCACGGCTGATAAAGTCGTTCAGAGAAAAATTTCTGGTCAGCTTGAGTACATCTCCAAAGTTTAGTTTACTCAGCCACTCGCTATTGTGGTGCACCTGTACTTTGGAAAAGTCCAGGAACTTCGCCGCTTGCCTTTTATATGTTTGAAAGTTTTCTTCAATTTGCTCATCAGTTAAGATGGGCCGTTCTGCTTCTTTATCCGAAGTATCACCCACCTTTGCGGTAAAGTCCCCAATCAAAAACGTCACGTTGTGTCCAAGGTCGGCCAAGATCTGCAGTTTTAGCAGAGGAAAGGCATGTCCCAGATGGATTCTGGTCGCCGTCGGATCGATTCCCAAGTAGACATTCAGCTTCTTATCCGAATACAATAGCTTCTCCAGCTCAACTCGGCTAGGGATAATGTTCTCGACTCCTCGGGTCAGAAAACTCTCAATTAATTCTTTCTTGCTTGCTTCATCCATATTCTCAATTCTACCCTATTTGCTCTTGGCCAACAGCTTCTTATCAAAAGTCACCAGCTTCCCACCTAAATCTTCTGACTTAATTAAAACCAAGCAATCTACGTAAGAGATATTGGTCGACAAAAAACAATCCAGTGCTTTCATCACGAATACCCTCTCTTCCAACACGATTATTCTTGTATTTAAAAATGATTTTAGTGACATATAGACATCACTCCTACTCACTTTGTAAAACTTAGTCAGCGTGTAAACACACTCCATCACCACTTCTCGAGTCACATAAACATCAGACCCCAAACTCTTCGCTTTTTTCAACACTCCTTCAACTTCTGCACTTTGTGCCAGATTATCTTTCAGCAAATACCTCAATATTGCATTTGCATCGATAACATACAAATTATTCATC
>PFUC01000087.1:5438-13468 GCA_002789895.1 Candidatus Collierbacteria bacterium CG_4_9_14_3_um_filter_43_16 | reverse complement strand
TTCTGTGTATTTAAGCTCAATTTGTTAATGGGCTATTTTACCGAAGGTGGTGCATTTCGTTTTAGAACCGAGGAGTAACCCTTCACGATTGACCAACACAGGCACGATTTAACACCTTCCGTCATTGCGAACCGTGTACTCACGGTGTGGCAATCTCACTCCACTGTCATTGCGAGTTTCGGTATTCCGAACCGGGGTTCGCTGATACCCGAAGGGGTAAATCCCCGATAGTGAGATTAAATAAAAGGTTGGGTATACCCTTAATGGCGGAGATTGCTTCAGCTTGAGTACAAGATTCGCAATGACGATATTCAACGATATCGATAATAAATAGTTGCTATATTTAATCCATGTCCAACAAAGAAAACGATCGTAACCTGGAAATTAAGACCACGGAAGGATATTTGCCCGTCGTCAACCCTGAAGTCTTTGAAACAAAAAACGGACTAGTATATCTCCAGTCTCCCGGCGTTGCCGTTATCTCTGTTCCGGCTGTAGATTTACGAGGTTTGCAAGGCTTTCTTGATGGCTTTCCTGAAGAGTTGGGTTTCAGCAGTTTTTTGAAAGACCCCACTCCTCTGCCTTCTGCCGAAACACTCTGTAAGTTTGCCGGTCAGCTTTGTTACGAAAGTTTTGGTCCCAATCGCACGGTCAACGAATACGCCTCTAAATATTTCGAAAACATTATGGAGTCCGGTCATGGATCTGTTCTCGAACACGCCAATGTCACCATGCTCTGGTGGGGCATCTCCAGAAGCCTAACCCATGAGCTAGTTCGCCATCGAGCTGGTTTTGGCTTCTCCCAAGTATCACAAAGATATGTCGGTGGCAAAACCTTAAAATTTGTTGAAAGACCGGAATACGCGGGTGACTATTATCTTCATAAATTATTTGAAGATAGGATAGACCGAACTCAGCAGGAATACGAAGTCATGACAGATTATTTGGTAGCCAAACAAAAAGGTGGTACCGAAATTCTTGGTGCCGAACATAAAACAGATCTTCGGAAAAAAGTCCGGCAAGCGGCCAGATCGCTTTTACCAAACGAAACCGAAGCACCGGTAGTGGTCACCGCCAATGTTCGGGCCTGGCGCCACTTCCTGAACATGAGAGGCAGTGAGCATGCCGAAACGGAGATAAGGCGGGCTGCCTTCGAAAGTTATCGCTGTCTCTCTCGGATAGCTCCGCTTCTCTTTGGAGACTTTAAGGTTGTCCATCTCCCCGATGGTACACACGGACTTTCTACCCCTTTCCCCAAGGTCTAATAATCTTGTTCGGTATATAGTAAAAGTATGGATACATCTTCCACCGTTTCCTGGTACCAAACTTTACAAAAACCCTCCTGGGCTCCGCCTTCGTGGTTATTTGGTCCCGTCTGGACCGTCCTCTATATTCTCATTGCGATTTCATTTGGCACTGTTTTCTACAGAGTTTATCAGAAAAAGCTCAAGTCTGGTTTTGCCGTTCCTTTTATCCTGAATTTAATTTTTAATTTTTCCGAAGTCTTTTTGTGTCACGATGTCTATGTTCGCTGTCAGATCTATCTATAATAGAGCTTGTATGAAAATCACAGTTCAAGTGAAACCAAAGAAGAAAAAGGCTTATGTCAAAAAAGCTGACGTTGATTATTACATTGTTTCTGTTACCGAGCCCCCGATCGACGGTCGTGCCAACGGCGCCGTTGTCAAGGCTCTTGCTCATTATTTTCGTGTATCGCCTTCAGAAATCATTTTGGCCTCCGGCCACACTGCCAAAATGAAAACTTTCCTAATTCCCGACGAGTTGAAAGATTTTGAAGTTCTTCCTAAACAAAAAGATCTCTTTACCTAAACGGCCCTCGTAATTTCTCGGGTAAAATCTCCGCTATCTTGGACATCGCCTCGACGGCTGCCAGGTCCGGTTCGGTTACAGAAATATTAAACGGCGTACCCACCTCCACCCGAACTATCTCCTTATCTTTCCAGATAGCCATTGGTACGGTGGGGATTCCCATATTTTTCTTACCGCCATGGTTCTTCCGGACAGAAAATCCTTTCTATTTTCCGATGTCGGCACTGATATTATATTTTTCGAATACAATCGGTGAAATCGTTCCAGTAGCAACACCGAACCAGGCAGAGCCGTTTTTTCGTTATAGTTTTTTGTCGTCATGGGAATCTCCGAACCCATCACCAATTTAACTTGCTGGCCATTATTGTCATAGATACGGACAAAAAGTTCCAACATAGCCGGCAAGAGAATCTCCATGTTCGGATGGTTAAAAACGATAACCGCTCCTCCCTCACGGGGTATATTTTCCAAACCAGAAAAACTCACCATACTATCCGACTCCAACTCTGTTCTTAGCCTTCTCGCGTCCTCAACCATACTTCTTCCTTCCTCACCCTTTACCATTCCTGCAACCAACTCACCCATTAACCCCGCTCGATAAAATGAAGCGGCAATCCGTGGTAGTCTTTTTAGTTCTGGTGACAAAGGCATAGGATTTTGTAGTCATATAATACCAAAAAACCGGGTGCTCATGACACCCGGAATAGTTTACTTACGGAAACTCAACCTCGACTCGAGCAAGCTCCAAATCTTTATTCCAAACATATTTGATCTCCTCTTGATTTAAACGTACCGACCCAGCTCACTACTCATGAGATAGCTTTGTTTGGCCGGCTAAAACTCCAAGAGGGGGCGAAAAACCGAAAGAGCCTCCACTTGGAGGCTTAAACAGTAAACAAAGTTTGCTTTATGCCTCCGTCAGGGTATCAAAATCGACGCCCATTTCCTGGGTGACCGGTTTTGAAGCAATAAGGCACAAATTTCTAAACATAAAGGAATTATACCACACTATAAGTTAACTCTGATCTTGGGGTAAAATAATCTCATGGAAGTTCGCCTCGAAAAATCATGGAAAAACTTACTTAAAGATGAGTTTGCCAAATCATACTTCAAAGGTCTGGCCGAATTTGTCCGCCACGAGTACCAATCAGACACCGTTTATCCACCTCCCAAATTTATCTTTAACGCTCTCGATAGTTTGCCCGTGGATCAAGTTAAGGTCATCATACTTGGTCAAGATCCGTATCATGGTCCGGGCCAGGCACACGGATTTTCCTTCTCCGTTCCTAATGGCATCAAAGCACCACCATCCTTAATAAACATCTATAAAGAAATCGAAACTGATCTAGGGCACCCATATCACGCTTCGGGCAATCTTGATCGCTGGGTCAAACAAGGAGTGCTCCTTCTCAATGCCACCCTTACGGTCCGGGCCAATCAGGCCGGGTCTCATCAAAATAAAGGTTGGGAAACTTTTACTGACGCTATCATTCATGGGTTAGCCAACCAAAAAGACCATTTGGTCTTTATTCTCTGGGGCAACTATGCCCAGAAAAAAGGATCTTTTATTGACACAGACAAGCACTTGATTCTCAAGGCTCCCCACCCCTCACCCTTTTCAGCTCACTCAGGGTTTTTTGGCAGCAGGCCATTTTCTCAAGCCAATCAATATTTGATTGAACAAGGCCTGATTCCTATCGAATGGTAGTTAGTTTACTTGTAGTAGCTTTTTACTTGGAAAAGCAAATAAAGCGAGATCAATGAGCTCACGATCAAGCCAAAGAAGTTGAATGTGACCAGCGAATATACTGCGTTTACGAGCACTGAGTAAAAAACATAATTCCAGCCCATCTTTGATCTCTTAAAAAGTCCGGGTATGGCTAGAATCATTAGAACCATTCCAACCATAAGAAAAACCGTTGCCAAGGAAAAGCCATAGCCTGCTCTGCCCATCATATAACCACCATATGGTGTCCCATACAGTGTCGCACTAAACCCAAATATTGCAAATAAGGCGGGTAAAGAAAAAATAGCTCCGACCAACTCAAACCATGGCGCTATACTCACCAAGATATCCTTAACACTTTTCGGTAGTGCCGGTGCCTTCTTCACCAAGTACAAATCTAAAGTCTTCATCAAGCCGTCCATATTGTTTGAATAATTACTAACTATTATTTATTCTAACAGTTTCAAAAGAAAGTGGTGGCGATGTGGTAATTAGTAGTACTATCGAGTGATACCATCTAAGAATATTAAAGATAAAAAGTTTGCAGGGCAAATGGAGTAATCATTGCCAAGACGGTTTTACCCCTTTTATAAACGATAAGGAGTCTATCTGCCTGGTGCAAAATAAAGGACTAAAGCCATCTAAAATAACTTCCCGGAAAACTGACCAGCCCTCCCCCAAAACGTCTCTTAAATTCCGTGAAGCCTAACCATCTTTTTTGTGGCCAGCGTTCATCGAATATTCCTTCCAGGTCGAAAAATTTGATACCACTGGACTTCGCCCTTAGGATTTCTTCCCACACCAATTTATAATGTGCTCCGGAAATACGCCCCTGATTGCTTGTCCATGTCTGGTAATAGTTAGCACAGTCGGCACTGTAAATAATTAATAAACCAGAGTGATAAATATTGCCGGTTCTACTTACCACCAATCTGGCTTGACCCTTAAATCTTTTGATCAGACTACAGAGTTCCTTTTCTTTCATGGTCCAGACTTTGCTATTTTTTTTCCATAATTCAAAAAATCGTTTTTGGACGCATTCCTCAATCAAAATATCCTTATTCTTTTTTACTTGCCTTCTGGCATTTTCCGACAGATTATTCCAAAGTACCAATTCACTTTTGGTTAAATCCACGATGAAAGTATTTGTCGCCAAATATGGAAACCGGCTCAGTTTGTACCCTGCCATCTTGAATCCCAGTTTGTCTTGGACTCTGATTGGTTCGATAATCGAAGAAACTACCTTAAAATTCCTTTTTATTTTCTTTAACTTAGTCCAGTTTGGATCATATCGTGACCGCTGTAATTTCATCATCGTCATACCAAAGAGACCCAAAGGAATAATAAAGGCATTCATTTTGTGTTTTTTGTCCTCAGAAGGTACCGAAACTACTTTCCATTCTTTATCTCTTAAATAACCTGCCCACCCCTCTGTCTGTCGGATGTCTTCCATTATTTTCTCAATTTTGCCAGTAACTTTAAGACTATCCATCTGAGTTTGTCCACAAGAATATAGATCTTATAAAGTGTTCTATTCACCACTAAATCATATGTACCCACAAACTCGGTTAACTCGCCCCCATACCCTTGTTTGAACCGGTGAAAACCATACCAGGGATCACTTCGATCTGGCTCTGGCCCCATACTTCCCCACATATCAAACATTTTGCAACCATGTTTCTTTCCCAATTTGATGGTCTCCCACATCATCAAATTGCTCGCCATTACTTCTTTGTTTTGGTTGCTCGAGGCCCCATATGGATAATACAAAACATCGTTTAACTCAAACAACACCCAAGTAGTCAGGGTTTTTCCTTCATAAATCGCTTTCAATAAATGACCGCCACCATTCACAATCATGGTCTGCCACATTTTCCGATGATAGCTTTTACCGTGGGCAAAAAATTTTTGTCTTTTTGTCGTTTCTTCAGTCAGCTTCCAATATTCTTCAAATGCTTCTTCGGAATTATCTTCGACAATTTTTACCCCTTTTTTCTCTGCCAGACGGACATTGTATCTCGTCTTTTGATTCATGTTTTTCAAGATCTCCTCTTCACTCTTGGAGATGTCTAGCTGAAAAGTATATTTGGTGAATAAAGGTTTACCGGCTCTAAAATCAAAAATTCCCGCCAATTCCCTTACTTGCTTCTGACTGGCTTCAATATCTTTTTCGTTAGGTTCAAACTTCACCATTATCGCTCCCTTTTTGCCTGCTTCTTTATTGATTCCTTTCATCGCCTCTGCATCAGGGATGGCTGATTTTGGACAGTACCCAATATATCTCTTTATTTTGGGAATTTTGTGCCAAGTAATCTGGTAAACTTCCCGAATCTTTTTTTCATCTGCCTGAACCAATCTCAAAACTTCCACCCCGGCTTGTTTACGGAACTCTCCCCAGGCCCAGGATTGCAGAGGATGTCTAGCCAATTTATCGAAAATTATTCTGTCTTTTTCTACAGCTTCTCTGATCACTCTCTTATTCTACCTTTAAAACTGACCATTACCAATTATCAATATCCGCAAAGTCGTCTTTGGCAGCTTCCTCAATTTCCCAGTCTTGAACAATTATTCTTTTCTTCTCCCCGAACTCATCCACCCCGTCATTTAGTTTGTCATTCCGGGCTTGACCCGGCCGTTGGTACCCGAAGGGGTGAATCCATCCCCCGTTTTGATTCCTTGCCTGCCCGCCCAAACTGCGTAGCTGTTGGCGGGAGTTCTTGATTCCTTGCGTTCTTTGGATGTACTCCTCCGGTATTTCCGCCAAAAATCTTGAGGGAATAGATGTATGACGACCTCCATAGGTTAGTCTGGATCTGGCAAAAGACAGTGTCAGGTTCTCCTTCGCCCTCGTCATGGCGACGTACATCAATCTTCTTTCTTCTTCCACTTCTTCCCTGCCTCCTTCGAAGATCGATCGGGAATGAGGGAACAGACCTTCTTCCAAACCCACGACAAATACCTGGAGAAACTCGAGACCCTTGGCGGCATGTACCGTCATTAAAGTGATTTTGGCGTTCGATTTTATTTGTTTTATCTCCGCTTCAGACAAGGCCGCACTTTCCAGAAACTGCGACACCGTCTCAAATTCACTGGCTACAGCCAACAGTTCATTGATGTTTTCGATGCGTGCCGCATCATCTTCATCTCTTTCATCAAACTTATCCAGATAATTTGTCACATTCATGATGTCCTCCAACAGCACACTGGGATGTCCGAGGTTCTCCCCTTTGTCGGACATTTTTTGGAGCCATTCGTCAAAAGCCCACGCTTTTCTTTTACCAATTTTTTCTATTCTCGTTCGGCTAATCTCTTCTTTGGGATTATTTAGTAGACGCAAATAGGCAATTAGATCTTTTACCTCTGCCCGGTTATAAAATCGGAGTCCGCCAATCAGCTTGTAGGGGATATCCCTTCTCAATAACTCGTCTTCAAAGGTTCGGGATTGGGCGTTTGTTCGATAAAGTATCGCCACCTCCTCATCTCTGTCAGCGATTTTTTTAGCGCTGTTTACCACGTATTTTGCCTCTTCTCGTTCATCCAGCGCTTCAAATAGACTCACCTTCTTCCCGATTTCTCGTTCGGCTGACAGTTTAAGTGTCGGATGGCTTACATTGTTACTCACCACACTGTAAGCAGCATCCAGGATGTATTGAGTGCTACGATAGTTCTTAGGTAGGCCCACGGTCGTGAGTTCAGGGTAGCTTTCTTCAAAAAGTCTCAGGTTTCGGTAATCTGCCCCTCTGAAGGAATATATTGCCTGTGAGGCATCTCCAACAGCCATAATATTTTTCTTCTCCCCGGCCAGCAATTTAGTTAGTTCAAACTGGGCTTTATTCGTGTCCTGATATTCATCTACCAATATCCATTCAAGATTTTGATTCACTTCGTTTCTTATCCTGTCAATTTTGAGTAATTCGACCGCCTTCACCAGCAGATCGTCAAAATCTACAGCATTATTTCGGGAAAGTTTTTCTTGATATGCTCGCCATACTTTGGATAGTTGGCGGAAGAAATAATCTTTGGCTTTTTGTTCTGCCATCTTTTCCGACACCAAGTCGTTCTTCATCTTGCCGATAAGAGCCAGAAACATCCCGGGTTTGTTCTGTTTTGGGTCAATAGAAAGCGACTTCAATACTTCTTTCATGGCCGACTCGGAATCGTCACTATCAAAGATGATGAAATTCTGATTGACCATCACGTTCAAGCCATAATTTCTTAACAATTTGGCACACAAAGTGTGGAATGTTCCGGAAAAACCCAACTCGATTTTTCCCGCCCCCATCTTTTTGATTCTCTCTTTCATCTCCCCTGCCGCTTTATTGGTGAAGGTCAGAAGAGCAATTTTGTCTGGCCTAATGCCCCTTTCCCTTATCAGCCAAGCTGCCCGGTGGGTAAGTACTCTCGTTTTTCCCGAACCGGCACCGGCCATGACCAAAATTGGTCCCTTTTTGTGAGTCACCGCCTCCAGCTGTTC
>PFUC01000087.1:3798-5398 GCA_002789895.1 Candidatus Collierbacteria bacterium CG_4_9_14_3_um_filter_43_16 | reverse complement strand
ATACCCGAAGGGGTAAATCTCCGCCACTGAGTATTTATAAACAGTCTTTGTCTCTCTCTAATATCGGGGATTGCCGCGTCACTCCGTTCCTCGCAATGACAAGCGTTGCGTATATAATCATCATAGTGAAATACGTCATCGGCAACTGGAAAAGCAACCAAAATATCACCGAGTCGCTGATATGGTTAGATGGTATTTCCGCTTTGCGTCCTAAATTCTCTCCCGACCTTACAGTCATCCTTTGCCTCCCTTTTACGGACATCGCCGCCTTCAATCAACGTTTGTCAGATATCGGTCTATCAATCATCACCGGCTCCCAAAATGTTTCTCATCTTCCTCCCGGCAAGCACACTGGTGAGATTACCGCCAACATGCTTTGCGAACTGGTGAGCTACTGTATCGTCGGCCACTCCGAAAGGCGCCGTGACTTCAAGGAGACCTCTGAAGTTGTAGCCCAAAAGACCCGTTTGCTTCTTGAAAACTCCATCATTCCTATCGTTTGTCTGGATCTGCCATACTTGGACGAACAGATTAAGGCCTTGTTCAATCTTGATATCGATGTTTCCCGCTGTTTCTTCGTTTACGAACCCATCTCTGCTATCGGAACAGGAAAACCAGTCGACCCTGTTGACGCCAATCATGTTGCCAGTCAGATTGCTTTCCTGACAGATAATTCCGCCCCGATACTTTATGGCGGTTCAATCTCCCAGGATAATGCATCCTCCTTTGTAACTCAAAGCAAAATAGATGGAGTCCTCGTGGGCACCGATAGTTTGGAGCCGACCCTTTTTGCGGGCATTATCAATAGCCTTTCATAAATCAAGATGAAACTTCGTCATGTGCGCCCCGCGCGCTTAGTCATTAAATTACTCTCCCTGATTCAAAATCATTTATGGCTGTTTTTTTTCAGTCTTATTCTCGCTCTATTTTCAATCTTAGGTGTTGTTGGATATCGTTTTCTTGTCAGGCACAATGTTAATCCTCAGGAGCTCTTAAGTTTCTTCGGTTCACCTCTAGAAAGCTTGAATAGCACCAACGGCATTACGAATTTTCTAATTTTGGGGATTAGGGGAGAGGGCGGGGACTCGCCCAATCTCTCTGATACCATCATGGTCGTCTCCTACGATCATACCCAAAAGACCCCCTCGATAATCAGTATTCCTAGAGATCTTTGGGTTCCATCGCTTAAAGCAAAAATAAATACCGCATACCATTATGGTGAAGAAGCCAGTCCTGGGGCTGGTATCAAATTAGCCCAAGCGGCTATCCTAGAAGACTTGGGTTTACCAATAAATTACACTGCTGTTATCAATTTCACTCTTTTTGAGCAGGCTATAGATCTCGTCGGTGGTGTTGACGTAAATGTTATCCCCGGATTTACCGATACGGAGTTTCCCATCCCTGGTCGAGAAAAGTCTCTACCCATCTCTTCTCGGTACGAATCTATTTCTTTCCCTCAGGGGCTAAACCATTTTAATGGGGCCACGGCCCTTAAATTTGTCCGTTCTCGTCACGCTGAGGGCGAAGAAGGAACCGATTTTTCTCGTTCTCGTCGGCAACAGCTAGTTATTTCGTCTCTCAGACAAAAAATACTCACTCC
>PFUC01000087.1:0-3784 GCA_002789895.1 Candidatus Collierbacteria bacterium CG_4_9_14_3_um_filter_43_16 | reverse complement strand
ATCAAAAAAATGTCGACAGCCTCTTGAATATTATCGGTGCCAATCTCATCACCAATATTCCCTCAAGGCTATACCCGACACTCGCCAAACTGGCTCTCGATTCTAAAGATAGTCCTGTCAAATCCGTTCCCTTGTCTATCACCCCCGACGAAAATGGAATCACTATCCTTTACAATCCTCCCTCATTCAGATTCGGCGGAGAATGGGTTCTTATACCCAAGGACAACAATTGGAATGCTCTGAAACAATACCTCAAAAACCACCTCAATATATCCAAATAATCCTTATGACGCCTTATTTCACTTTAATTAAATACGTATTGCCACTTTCAAAAACCTTTTTACCCAGGAAAAGTAATCCAATGTCGTTTATTTGATACATCCCCCGCTCATCATCCCCCACTACAATCCACCCTACGTTGTATTTTTTAAGTAGCTCCGCGGTTTTCTTTGAGTCACGGCTCTCATAAATTTCTCTTACATCAGTTTCTCTCAGAGAGACGGATTCATAGCCTCCTCTCCAGAGCCATTCGTGTACTCTCCAGCCTTCAATCGTAGGGACCCCAGAAAACACCGAGACTGCATTGAAATTAGTGTAACTATCTCCCACCGCCTCCACCATATTTTTTCTATCAAAGTTTTTTCTTAAATAATTTATCATCCCGTATCTTGCCGGCATCACTCCTTCGAGCCATTTTTCTCCATCGAGCCCCTTATATGTCTTAAAGTTAGCGTAAAAATTTGGAAAGGCCACTGTTGGAAATATCATAGTTCCGACAAAAATAGTTCCTAATACTATGATCGACGGCCATCTCCACCACCAGAAGAGTCTTCTTTCTCTGTCAAACAATTTACCCAATGTCCCCCCCATCATTATCCCGATCATAATTGAAGCCTGATAGGTCAGCTTAAACATCGTGTTGGCTCTTGGATGGTCTGGATAAATGTCTTTGGCGTAGATCAATTCGGGGATCACGAGCAAAAAAATAATGCAGATTGCCAAGCTCCACATTGGCAATTTTTGTTTCCCTTTCTCCGAAAGTATTCCTACGAGACAAGTGATGACACCCCCTGCCCATAACACCGCCAATTGCCACAAAGGTGATCTTTCTTGCACTATTTTAATTCCGCTGGAAATGGTTTGGAAATTGACAAACCAAGGGAGAGCCGTCAATACCATAAAGAGCAATATTATCCCAGCAGTTTTTATAAGAAGAATTAAATCCTTTGGCTTTCTGATTGCCATCATTAGTCCGGCGATAACCATGAGCAGTCCGTAGACTGCCACATCCCAGGTATTGGTCATCATCATCACTCCAACGAGAATTCCCATCACTATTTCAAATAGTATTTCGCTGGATTCTAACCAAAGCAGAAATACTAATAAGAAGGTTAGGACGATTGGTAAATCAATTAAATGACCATGGAGATCGGCCACCACAAAACTATATCCTGGAAACTCATGAATCGTATTGTGGATGAATCTGGTAGCGTCAGCATACCAATAATTGGACAAACCTTTGTGACTGATTAAATACCAGATAGTGTGTGTGTTGCCCGCCATTACCGTGGCAAAAGCACCGGCCAGACCCCCGATCGTTCCCGCTATGTGCCTTTTGGCACCACTAAGAAAGTACGAAATTGAAAAAGCAATCGAAAGTGATAGTCCAGCGATAAAAGATAAAACCAAATTGTAACCGACCGAGGCTGACGTACCGAAGTATCTAATTACGGTACTGCTCCAAAAATGCCCAAAAGAATAATAGTTGATTGCTTTTCCCGCCTGCCACATGTCACCGGCAGGGAGAGTCGGCGATAACAAGTAACGGTTAACAAAGCCAAAATCCATAAATTTCTCTAAGGAATCGATTTCCGGCAAGAAACTTCTGATCAGAGCTATACCCACCAAACCCACCAAGAAAAGATATTCTTCGATAATCACAATCTTTAAGGTTTCTTTAGAAATGATGATGCTTCTCAGACCATCTTTATAAACTAACCATAAGTTAAAAAATATCAAGATTAAGGTAGTAACCCAAAGTCCTAAGTTCGTATTCATCGCTAGACCAAGGTTAGAAACTTCCCAAATAATGAGAGACGCCATTAAAGTCGTTACCAAACGGGACAGGGGATATCCCACATCCGGCAGTTTGTTAAATAATTTTTTCGTTAACGGAAAGCTAATGATCTGCAACAACAAACTGATAAGGTAAACTCGTAAGATGGTTTGCAAATCCGAAATCGGCATTAACTATCTTAAATCAGAAACCACTAATTCTGCTATATCATTACCAAGTTTCACCGCATAGTTTGTACCACGATCAAACGGATATACCATACTCATGTTTGCTAAATAGACACCCAAACCCACTCTGGGATTGGGAATCATTCGTGAATAATTTACCGGAAATACCGGCTGGGCAAACGGTTTACGAAAAAGACTCGTTTTCATAATTTGCTTCTGATTAAAATTCCAATTAATTTTCTTTATGAACGGTAAATATAAAGCAACTAGTTGCTCTTTGGTCATCATTAATTGTTTATGTCCTTCTGGCAAATAATTACCCAGATAAACTATATTTTTTTCTCCATACCATTTTTTGTTGATCATATTGGTGTGCTCTACGACCACCAAAAATGGAAAGTCATTCTCCAGAATATTCATCCAATATCCCTTAATTAGTTTTTGGGATACTTCCATTATCACCGTTTGACCCCATAAATAATTCAATTCTGTCACCCTGCTTTTACCCACACTACTCTTGTCATCCCGGACTTGATCCGGCCGTTGGTACCCGAAGGGGTGGATCCATCCCCCTAATATTTTCTTTGCAATCGGAGCCGGTGTTGTAATCACCACCGCATCAAACTTCTCCCCATTTACCATCACCCCACCATCGACATTGCTTCCCACTACACTGTCATCCCGGACTTGATCCGGCCGTTGGTACCCGAAGGGGTGGATCCATCCCCTCTGGATTGTTTTAACTTCCACCCCCATTCTAATTTCCCCTCCGTGTTTCTTTATATTCTCCACCGTCTTATCTATTAATCCAGTAAACCCTCCTTCAAAATATCCGAGATTCTTTGTTCTCTTGGCCACTCTACTCCAAAACCAGGCAAGATTTACTTGATCGGCATAGGGCCCAAACTTTGCCACAAGTAGTTTTTCCCAAACAACTTTATATCCCGCCTTTCCCAACAATTTTGGTAATGCCTCAACTGCCTTGTATCGTTCCAAAAATAGACCGTCAGGTATTAATTTCAGAAGTAATAATCCAACCCCCATTCTCAGTCTGGACCAAACACTAATGCCGGAAAATCTTAGAAGCGACAATGGTGAGTCCAACTCTATCTCCTCGAAACGAAAAAAACTTGAAGTCATGGGGTGCTTGATATTCAGCTTACATCCAACTTTCTTTGAAAAATCAACAATCTCTCGATCATTTGTAAAAATGTGATGGTAAAAATTTTCCAAACTCCATCGCCAATCTTTACCTTTAAAACCCTTGGCCAATCCTCCACATCTGTCACTCGCCTCGAATACCACCGGCTGGTGGCCTCTGTCTGCTAGGTAGACTGCGCTACTCAGGCCCACAAAGCCACCACCGATAATTGCAACCCGCATTGCTTTATAGAGCTAGGAGTATTCCGATAATTGCTAGTAGTAGTCCACCTCCGAAGGCTGCCACTCCAGGGAAATCAAGGATACCGGTTTCCGGAAGCACTGTTGGCTGTGCGACTACTGCTGTTGGAGCCGCTGTAGCCACTGCTATTGGAGCCGC
>PFUC01000045.1 GCA_002789895.1 Candidatus Collierbacteria bacterium CG_4_9_14_3_um_filter_43_16 | reverse complement strand
ACAAAAATTATGTCAACACCAGCAAAAGTAACGTCGAAATCTCACACCATCATTTGTGGCTGGAGTGAGATCCTCACCTACGGGGATCAACGATCCTCACTACGCTCGGGATGACACCGGTGAGTAATTCAACACCCTCGTTTTTTAGAATTTTATTTTGAGAATGCTTTGTGCTACAATTAGCCTCGTGAATATCTCTCCATTATCGGAGAGGTTTTGTTCGCCAACTAAATAGTCACCGATAAATATTAAATAAAACTATCACTAGTTACTAGGCACCTCGCACTGATCACTAGTAACCAATAACTCAAAATGGCCGCTCCTACCGGAAAAAAAGTCCCTCTAGACCGTGTTAGAAATACAGGTATCATTGCTCACATTGATGCAGGCAAAACCACCACCACCGAACGTATTCTTTTTTATACGGGAAAGTCTTACAAGATAGGGGATATTGACGAAGGTAATACCCAAATGGACTGGATGGAGCAGGAAAAAGAGCGCGGCATTACCATTGTTTCCGCCGCCACCACTGCTTTTTGGACACCGGTATTTGCTGACGCTCGCCTCAAAGAAGAACACCGTTTCAACATCATCGATACACCAGGCCATGTCGATTTTACCGCCGAAGTTGAGCGCTCTTTGCGTGTCCTCGATGGTGGAGTCATCGTTCTCGACGCCGGCTCCGGTGTTCAATCTCAGACCGAAACTGTCTGGCGCCAAGCAGACAAATACCACGTGCCTCGTATTGCCTTTATAAACAAGATGGACGTCTTGGGTGCCGATTACATGGCCACTATTAAAGATGTTCACGAGAAGCTGGGCGCAAAGACAGCTATCATGGCCCTTCCTCTTGGGGTCGAAAATACTTTTAGAGGTGTAGTTTTACTTTTGGAACGCAAAACTGTCGTCTGGCAAGGTGACGAAACCGGAGCCAAATATGTCGTCACCGACGGCTTCCCGGAGGAGATGAAAGATGAAGGTGAAAAAGAACGTGCCAAGCTTATCGAGTCAGTTGTTGAGTTCGACGAGACTCTCATGGAGCAATATCTTGGGGGTACCGAGCCGGATATGATGTCGCTGAAAGCCGCTCTCCGCACCGCCACTTGTAAAAACCAGATTGTACCGGTATTCCCAGGCTCTTCTCTTCGCAATAAAGGTGTCCAACCTCTTCTTGATGCCGTCGTCGATTTTCTGCCTTCACCTTTGGACAAGCCTCTCACAGCCGGCATCAACCCCGAGACCAACGAAGAGGAAATCCGTAAGGCAGACCCCAGTGAGCCCTTTTCTGGCCTTGCTTTCAAGATTCAGGCCGACCCTCATGTAGGCAAACTCACTTATGTTCGTGTTTATTCAGGCAAAATTACCTCCGGGACTTTTGTCTACAACGCCAGTAAGCGCGAGCGCGAACGCCTCGGTCGTTTGATGCTCATGCATGCCAATACCCGTGAGGAAGTATCCGAAGCGAGCGCTGGAGAAATTGTTGGTGTTGTCGGTCTCAAAGCCACCAAAACTGGTGACACACTTTGTGATGAAAACAAACCCCTAATTCTAGAGTCAATCAACTTCCCCGATCCGGTTATTTCTTTAGCAATCGAACCCAAGACCAAGGCTGATCAAGAAAAACTAGATTTGGCTCTTGGTCGTCTGGCTGAAGAAGATCCTACTTTTAGAATCAGAACCGACCACGAGACTGGGCAAACCGTTATCGCTGGTATGGGCGAACTTCACCTCGAAATTTTGGTCGATCGTCTGCGTCGTGAATTCAAAGTTGAGGCTACCACAGGTGCCCCTCAAGTTGCCTATCGCGAGACTATTACCAAGTTTGCTAAGGGTGAGGGAAAATATATTCGTCAGTCTGGTGGACGCGGTCAGTATGGTCACTGTATTTTGGAAGTTACTCCCAAACCCCGTGGGGAAGGCTTCACTTTCACTAATAAAATTGTCGGCGGCACAATTCCTAAAGAATTTATTTCTCCCATTGAAAAAGGCGTTCGTGAAGCCTTGGACAACGGTATTATCGCCGGTTTTCAGATGGTAGACCTTGATGTAGCTGTTGTCGATGGAAGTTTCCACGAAGTTGACTCGTCCGAAATGTCCTTTAAGATAGCTGGCTCAATGGCAGTCCAAGACGCGGTCAAGAATGCTTCTCCGGTAATTCTCGAACCAATTATGAAGGTGGAGGTGACTACTCCTGAAGGTAATATGGGTGACATTATTGGGGATCTATCTTCTCGTCGCGCCCAAATCGCCGGTACCGCTCAGCGTGGCAATGCCCGTGTTATCACTGCTACAGTCCCCTTATCAGAGCTTTCAGCCTATGCTACTGCCATCCGTTCTCTAACTGCCGGTCGCGCCTCTTATTATATGGAGCCATCACATTATCAAGATCTCCCCAATAGTTTGGCCACCAAACTATTGAAATCCCCGGCAAATTAGGATAAAATCTGCTAAAATAAACAGGCTCGAAAAATAGCAATTACCAAATATAAAAATAATTAACAAAAATGGCAACCTTTCAAAGAACCAAACCTCACGTTAATATTGGCACTATTGGTCACGTCGACCACGGCAAGACCACATTAACCGCGGCTATTACTACTACTTTGGCCTCTCAGGGTCTAGCGGAAGCTCTTCCCTTCGACCAAATTGATAAGTCCCCTGAGGAGAGAGAGCGTGGAGTTACAATTCAGATCTCCCACGTCCCATACGAAACCAAGAAACGTCACTACGCCCATATTGATTGCCCCGGCCACCGTGACTACATTAAGAATATGATTACCGGTGCCGCTCAGATGGACGGCGCCATCTTAGTCGTCGCCGCCACCGATGGCCCCATGCCTCAAACCAACGAGCACATGCTCTTGGCTCACCAGGTCAACGTGCCTCGCTTGGTCGTCGCTCTTAACAAATGCGATGCCGTCTCTGACGAAGAACTCCTCGAACTGGTCGAGATGGAAATCCGTGAGAAGCTCAAGAAATATGGTTTTGAAGAAGACACCCCCATCGTTCGTGTTTCCGCCCTGAAAGCTCTCGAAGGCGACAAAGATGCCCAAGATGGCATTATGAAGCTAATGGACACCGTCGACGAATGGATTCCTGATCCGGTTCGTGAGCTTGCTAAGCCCTTCCTTATGCCCATCGAAGATGTTTTCTCTATCAAAGGTCGCGGTACCGTCGTTACCGGTCGTATCGAAACCGGTGTCATCAAGGTCGGTGAAGAAATCGAAATTGTTGGTATCAATCCTACTGCCAAATCCGTCGTCACCGGAGTAGAAATGTTCCACCAACAGCTCGAACAGGGTCAAGCGGGCGACAATGTTGGTCTCCTCTTGAGAGGTATCGAAAAGGATGACGTTCAAAGAGGTCAAGTTCTGGCCAAAACTGGATCCATCAAACCTCACACCAAGTTCGAAGCCGAAGCCTATATTTTAGGTAAAGACGAAGGTGGCCGTCACAGCCCCATGTTCTCTGGTTACAAGCCTCAATTCTTCATTCGCACCACTGATGTAACTGGTGAAGTTAAGCTCGCTGAAGGTGTCGAAATGATCATGCCTGGTGACAACGCCAAGATGACCGTCGAACTAATTCAGCCCATTGCTATGACCGAAGGACAACGCTTCGCTATCCGCGAAGGAGGTTTGACGGTCGGCGCCGGTGCCATTACCAAAGTCATCGCCTAAAGCAAAGTTTTAATTAGCACCTTTATTCTTCTTAGTTATGACAGACCAACCACGCATCCGCGTCAAACTCAAGTCATTTGACCACCGTGTTATTGACGAAGCCGCCAAGAAAATTATTCAGGCAGCTCTTGTTTCGGGCGCCCAAGTGGTTGGACCTGTCCCCCTACCAACCAAGAAGAAAGCTATCGTCGTTACTGCTTCTCCCCATACAGACAAAGACTCGCGTGAGCAGTTTGCCATTCTTACTCACAAGAGGCTGATCGATATCGTTAATCCAACTAATAAAACTATTGATTCACTTCAGCATCTGGATCTCCCTGCCGGCGTCGGCATCGAAATTAAGATGTAAGTCCATGCCGAAAACTTTAAATTATTAAAGAATCTGCCCACACCGTTTTCGGAATCCCCGAAATTCGGGGGCGTTTTTTAGGGTTAAAACCATTTATTAAAAAAATGTTAAATCAAGTATACGCAACCAAAAAGAGCATGACCCAGGCCTTCGTAGAAGGCAAGCGTCTCCCCTTGACCGTTCTGACGGTGTCTCCTCACGTGGTTCTTAGAAACAAATCTGTCGAAAAAGACGGCTACTCATCGGTGGTCCTTACTGTCGGCGCTAAAAAAACTCATGAAATTCTTTCTGCAGAGAAACCCGAGTCCAAAACAGAGTTAAATCTTTCGGAAATATTGGTTCCCGGCACCATCGTCGACGCCACCGCCACCTCCAAAGGAAAGGGTACTTCCGGAGTCATGAAACGTTGGAACTTTGCCGGAGGCCCACGTACTCACGGTCAATCAGATCGAGAGCGCGCACCAGGATCAATTGGTAGAGGCACCACTCCCGGTCGGGTTTTGCCCGGAACTCACATGGCTGGCCACATGGGTAATAACAGTACTTACATTCGTAATCTCAAGATTCACTCCTTCGATCCCTCCACAGGCATTCTCCAAATCACTGGTTGCATCCCCGGCGGGCGGGGAGCTACTACCCTGATTACTATCAGCAAGCTAAACAAATAACATGGCTACCAAAAAAGCAACCACCACTACCGGTCAAGATCTCTCGATCTTTTCTGTCGAAGTCAAGCCTTCACTCCTTACACAGGCAATTCACGTTTATCAAGAAAACAGTCATCGAGGAGTTTCCAAAACTAAGACTCGAGGAGAGATCAATGCCACCAAGAGAAAAGTCTACAAACAAAAAGGCACCGGTAATGCCCGGCATGGAGCCAAATCCGCCCCTATTTATGTCGGGGGAGGTGTACCCTTTGGCCCCACCGGTCTCAAGTCTGCCCCCATGTCCCTAAACCGGAAGATGAAGTCCAAAGCGCTTATTGGCATGCTATCCCACTACCAAAAAGAAAATCGACTGACTCTGATAGATTCCTCCGAAATCAAGGGTTTGTCCACCAAGTCGGCTCTCGGGGCTTTAGGAAAGAACGAGGCAGCCTTTGTCTACTTCAATGAAAAACCGGCTATTTTGAAAGCTATCAGCAATCTCGAAAACATTATTATGCTCTCGGCCAGGCGTCTCAACGCCTTTACTGTTGCCAGCTCACCCAAACTTTTCTTAACAGCTTCCGCATACGATCATTTAGTTACTCGTTTGAAACTTATCTAACATGTCCACTCCTTTAATTCACCAAAACACCATCATCAAGCCGGTCGTCACCGAGAAAAGTTATTCACTTGCTCCTCAGGATAAGTATGTTTTTCAGGTTGACCCCGCCGCCAGTAAGTATCAAATCAAGAAGGCCGTTGAAGATCTTTTTAAGGTCAATGTTCTATCTATCAACACTGTTAAACACGCCGCCAGAACCATCCGTTCCGCCAAAACCGGCCGCCATATCTCCCTTCCCGTTGACAAAAAGGCGATCGTCCGTATCAAAAAAGGCCAAAAGATCGAAATATTTAACGCTCTAAAGTCCTAAAACCCATGAATACTACACTCAAAAGATTAGTTTCCTTAAATCCCAAGTCCTCCGGACGCAATTCTTCTGGTAAAATAACAGTCCGACATCAAGGTGGTCGTCAGAAACGTTTTCTTCGTCACATTGATTGGAAAAGGTCTCTTACTCTTCCTGCCCGGGTTGACGCTATTCAGTACGATCCCAATCGTACTTCCGACATTGCCCTTTTAGTTTATGCCAATGGAGTCAAGGATTATATTCTTGCCCCCCAAAACCTTAAAATTGGAGACTCCGTCATTTCTTCGGAAACAGCTGAAATTAAGGTTGGCAACTGTCTGCCTCTAAAAAATATCCCTATCGGTATTGAAATTCATAACTTGGAAATCACTCCTGGCAAAGGTGCTCAAATGGTTCGTGGCGCCGGCAATACTGCCACCGTCCAAAGTAAAGAAGGTGATATTGTAGTTGTCAAACTTCCTTCTGGTGAAATACGCCAGTTCGATGGTAATTGTCGAGCCACAATTGGTAGTCTCAGTAACCCTCACCATAAAGAAGAAATTCTTGGTAAGGCCGGCCGCAAGCGACACATGGGAGTAAGGCCTACTGTGAGGGGTGTGGCTCAAGATCCCCGTTCTCATCCACATGGTGGGGGAGAGGGTCGTAGCGGTATTGGTATGAAGTCGCCCAAATCTCCTTGGGGTAAGAGGACCCTCGGAAAACGCACTCGTGATCGCAAAAAATATAGCAATAAACATATTATCAAACGTCGTAACACTAAATAATTTAAAATATCATGTCCAGAAGTTCAATCAAGGGACCATTTGTAGACGAAAAGCTCATTGCTAAAATTGAGCGTCTTAAGGTGGCCGGAAAAAAAGAACCCATCAAAACCTGGTCCCGTAGTAGCCAAATTCCACCTGAGTTTGTTGGCTTCACCTTTGCGGTTCATAATGGCAAGATCTTCAAAGAAGTTTTCATTACCGAAGACATGGTCGGACATCGTCTCGGTGAATTTTCTTTAACCAGGAACTTTCGAGGACATGGTCGTATTGTTAAGAGAGTCCTATCTAAAACTTAAAACTCTATGGCCAACAAAGTATCCAAACAACTCGTCATCGCCAAAGCCAGTCATGTTCTCTCCTCACCGAGAAAGACCAATCTTATTCTCAAGGCCATTGTTGGTCGTCCCGCTCTATTGGCCATCAAACAGCTAACTGTCAACACCAAGAGAGCCGGAAAGCCAATCATTCAGTTGATTCAGCAAGCAGTCGGTAATGCCGTTTCTCAATTTCAGGCTTCTCCAGATGTCTTAATTATCGATTCCGCCTTTGCTACCAAAGGTCGCACTCTTAAGCGTGCTCACATCGGCGGCCGTGGACGCACCAAACCCTACGAAAAAATCACTTCTCATTTGACTCTCTCTGTTCGTATCCCTACCGCTAAGGTACTTTCCTCTCCTAAGCCAGCCACCCCCGTCTCCCCTGTCAAGGGGAGAGACGGCAAAGCCGAGAAGGGTTTACCCCCCGTCATTGCGAGTCTCGTACCCGAGCCGAAGCAATCTCACTCCATCAAAAAAGTCATCAAACCTACCAACAAATCAAAATAATCATGGGAAAAAAAGTTAATCCAATTGCCTTCAGAACCGGTTATATCTTCCCGACTAAATCGGTTTGGTTTGCAAATTTTCATAGCTATGCCAAGTTTGTTTTGGAGGACAACAAAATTAGGCGTTTTTTGGAAGAAAAACTCAAACTTGCCGGTATAACGAGTATCGAGATCAAACGTTCCATTAACTCGATTGATATCTTCATGAATGTATCCCGCCCGGGTGTGGTCATTGGCCGTGGTGGGTCTTCACTTGAGATTCTCAAAAAAGATCTCGAAAAACTTCTTCATATCGAGCCTAAGGCCAAGAATGCTGTGAAGATCAATCTCCATCCACTTGAGATTAAAAATCCCGACATGAATTCATCCATAATTGCCGACCGCCTTATTGGTCAGCTCGAGCATCGTTATCCCTTCCGCCGCGCCGCTAATCAAGCTATTGAAAAGGTCATGGCTGCCGGAGCTAAAGGTGTCAAACTGGTTTTTGCCGGCCGTATCGATGGTGCTGAAATTGCCCGTACCGAAAAGTTCAAACAAGGACGTATTCCTACACAAACCTTGCGTGCCAACATAGATTACGTTGAGAAAAAAGCCCTCACTCGTTCTGGTTATGTTGGCATCAAGGTCTGGATTTATACCGGCGACATCATCAGTTAACAAACGTGACACTGTGTCACTGTGACACATATTCAAACAACAAAAATGTTACAACCAGCCAGACGCAAATACAGAAAAGAGTTTAGAGGTAGTATGGGTGGCGTGGCCACCCGCACCAACGAGCTTTCTTATGGAGACTTCGGTATCAAGACACTTGAAAGTGGTTGGCTATCCGCCAACGAGATTGAATCAGCCCGCCGAACCATTACTCACCACACCAAACGTGTTGGGAAGTTTTTCTTGAGAGTTTTTCCACACAAGCCCGTTGGTCACAAGACCCCAGGCGCTCGAATGGGTTCGGGAAAGTCTGACGTCAGTGGTTACGTAGCCGTCGCCAAACCCGGTCAAATCTTAATGGAGCTCTCCGGAGTTTCCAGAGCAGTCGCCGCGGAAGCTATCCGTCTTGCCGGTCACAAGCTCTCAGTTAAAACTAAATTTGTCGAAAAAGAAAATGCCTAAATCAAAATCCGAAAACACCATGTCTCTTGAAGAGCTAAAGATCAAGTTGTCCAATATCAAGCTAAATATTCGCTCCGGGCAGGAGAAAAATACCAACGCTCACAAGAAGACAAAAGTTCAAATAGCTCAACTA